>NZ_JBYTBB010000019.1:0-75621 GCF_058788755.1 Lysinibacillus sp. FW301-JW8 | reverse complement strand
TCGTTTTGAAAAAGGGCTATACTTTTTAATTTGTCACCTTGATGTCATTGACATAATAGTATTTCAACAACATGAAGTCTTTTAATAAATACTAAATGGCTGTTTCGAAAGAAAGGTTTCTTTTGTCACAGCCTACTGCTCATTATTCAATATTTGAAAATAAAGTTAGATCCTTTCGATGACCGATCATCACTAGGATGTCTTTATCTTCAATTATTTGATCAGGTGAGGGTGAAATGGTTATATCACCATCTCGAACAATGGCGATGACACTGACATTATATTTCGCACGGATATCTAAATCTCGAAGATTTTGTCCAGCCATTTTCGATGGAATCATTATTTCCTCTATACTGTACTCTTTTGACAGCTCAATATAATTCAGCATATTTGGGGAGAGGAGTTGATTGGCTACTCGTTCTCCCATATCTCTTTCAGGATAAATAATCCAATCAGCTCCAACCTTATCTAAAACTTGACCGTGCCTTTTACCAAGTGCTTTTGCTATTATCTTTTTTATTCCCAGTTCCTTTAATAAAGAGACAGTTAGAATGCTAGACTGCATATCAATACCTATTGCGACAATCACACAATCGAAATTTGTGATTCCTATAGAGGTAAGTGCCTTTACTTCGGTCGTATCAGCAATTACTGCATGCGTTACATAGGACTCGGCATCTTCAACTCTCTCCTCGCTAATATCAATTCCTAAGACTTCGTGTCCAGCTTCATATAATCTGCGGGCTACGCTCACCCCAAATCTGCCCAGACCAATAACAGCATATTGTTTAATAGTCAATGTACGCGATACTCCTTTATTGTAGTTATCCAATCATAATATTTCCCTTAGGATGGTGGTAAGATTCCTGTTGGCGACGTTTAGTAATGGCAAAGACAATTGTTAATGGACCTAATCTACCTGCAAACATTGTCAAAATGATAAGTATACGCCCTCCAACTGATAGCTCAGGCGTAAGCCCCATGGAAAGTCCAGTTGTGCCAAATGCAGATGTAGCCTCAAATAAATACATCATAAATGGATGTCGGTGTTCGATGATACTTAAGATAATGGTTACAAGCACTACAATAAGCATGCCAGACATGGTGACTGTTAAAGCTTTGAGAATCGTTTCATGAACCATTCTACGCTTGAATAACACAATATCTGCTTTGCCCCTTAATTGAGACCACATCGTAGCAGCTAAAACCGCAAACGTTGTGATTTTGATACCTCCAGCAGTGGAACCAGAGCCTCCTCCGATAAACATCAGCCCAATTATTAAAAAGAGCGTTGAGTGCGTTAAATCACCAATAGGGAGAGTATTTGAGCCAGCAGTTCTGGGCGTCACAGCCTGATAGAATGAACCTAGAATTTTACCCCACTCTGACAATGGTCCAATAGTTTTACTATTTCCATATTCAAATAAGAAAATAAGAATTGTTGAACCTGCTGTTAAAATCAAAGTTGTTGATAATACAATTTTTGAATGAACAGAAAGGCGTTTAGTGCTTCGATATTCATACAGTTCATTCAGCACTATGAACCCTAAACCTCCAATTGTAATGAGGGCGCATATTGTTAATACAACGAATGGATCATCAACATAGCCTGTTAAGCTCTGAAAACCGCCCATTATATCAAAGCCAGCGTTATTGAAATTTGATATGGCATGAAAAAAACCAAAGTAAACAGCTTTACCTACAGGCATATCAAATGAAAAACGAATGGATAAAATAATGCCACCTATTATTTCGATACAAGCTGTAAATAGTAGAATTCTCCTCGCAAGCTTTACTAGCCCAGCGATTGACATATTATTAAAGGCCTCTTTTAATAAAAGCCTTTCTTTTAAAGATATTTTTTTTCCTACTAGCAAAAATAATAAAGTAGCAAAGGTCATAAAGCCCAGTCCGCCAATTTGAATTAGAAATAAAATAACTAATTGACCGAATAGTGAAAAGGTGTCACCAGTATCTACAACTATCAGCCCAGTCACACAGGTAGCGGATGTGGCTGTAAATAAAGCGTCAATTAATGAAAGTCCCATGCCATCTTTTGTTGAGATAGGCAGGGTCAACATAAAAGATCCAAACAAAATAATAATGGCAAAGCCCATCACGAGAATTTTAGGAGGATTTAATTTATTTTTAAGGAATTTCATTATGTTCTCCTCAACGGTATGGTAATTTGTCTCTATGTATAATGTTGTCCAAAAATAACTATAAAATTCTCAAGGAAAATGAACCAAAAATTCACCTAAATTAATTCGTACACTTTCTATTGACCATTATTAGACAATACGGTATAATTCTTTAGTACACAACTGTTGGTTATTTGCCTATTTGTGTATTGACGTGTGTTCGGAGGGAGGGAAAGAGAGATGTCAAAAACTGTCGTTCGCAAAAACGAATCGCTTGAAGATGCTCTTCGCCGCTTCAAACGTACTGTATCAAAAAGTGGTACAATTCAGGAAGTTAGAAAGCGCGAGTTCTACGAAAAACCTAGCGTAAAACGTAAAAAGAAATCAGAAGCTGCACGTAAACGTAAGTGGTAATTTAATTTCCCATTAAAAATCCCTACGTTCATAACACGCAATTGTATGATTCACTGAGCAGACAAAAATATACCTGAAGTTAATCTTTTTTGATTAATTTCAGGTATTTTACATTGAGCTCATTTGCGTACATATAAAAGGCCGAAGAATCTTTCAGATTTATTCGGCTTTTTACATATAATGATGATGGAGTAACAATGGCTATATTCGCTGTATAATAAAAATATGTGAAACTTTTTACTAGGTCAATCGTATATACAAGAGAGAAGCATGTAAGGAGGGAGGGAAAAAGGTGCAAAAACGGAGAATCCTCAGCTATCTATTGGTTATTTGGATGACATTTTTGTTAGCGTTTCCACTAACATCTGCTTTTGCAAGTAGTAAGGTCTACCAAATACCGATTCATAATGAAGTAGAACGAGGACTTCACGCATTTTTAGAACGAGCTTTTAAAGATGCGGAAGAAAATCATGCTGAGGCGATTATTTTAGACATTAATACGCCTGGTGGTTTCGTGAATGCAGCCGGAGATATCGCTATGTTAATGGATGCTTCGCCTATAAGAATAATTGCGTTTATTAACAAAGATGCCCATTCAGCGGGTGCTTTTTTAGCCTTACATGCAGATGAAATCTATATGGTCCCAAATGGAACAATTGGTGCGGCTGCAGTGATTGACTCAGCAGGTAATGCAGCAGATTTAAAGGCTCATAGTGCATGGGTTGCTCAAATGGAAGCAGCTGCAGAGGCCAAAAATCGAAACCCATTATATGCACGAGCAATGGCAGATGTATCTGTGGATTTATCAGAATTTCGAGCAGGGAAGGGAAATTTATTAACGTTATCAGCTTCAGAAGCGGAAAAAGTTGATTATTCTAAAGGGACGGTTTCGAATTTCCAGGAGTTGTTAGAAAAAACAAAGTTAAAGGGTAGTGAAGTCGTATCGATTGAACCTACTTTTTCTGAAAAACTTGCTCGGTTTATTACAAATCCAATTATCGTGCCGATTTTATTGTCAATTGCTAGCTTAGGGCTTGTGATGGAGCTATATTCGCCAGGTTTCGGTGTTCCAGGTATAATGGGATTGTCAGCACTTGGATTATTTTTCTTTGGTCATATGGTGGCAGGCTTAGCTGGCTATGAATCTTTACTGTTATTCATATTAGGCTTAGCGCTTGTCATTGCAGAGTTTTTTGTCCCCGGTGGTATTATTGGTATTTTAGGCGGCGTGCTAATATTACTAAGTCTCATACTGGCAGGTGCAAGCATAATGCAAATGATTGTAGCGATTTTCATTGCGCTTGTTGTTGCGATAATAGGAATGGTGATCCTGATGAAATTTTTCGGTAAAAAATTGCATGTCTTAAACAAATTAGTATTGATGGATGCAACGACGACGGAAGAGGGCTATGTGTCTAATATTAACCGTACAGAGTTGCTTGGAAAAGTGGGGAAAACGATTACACCCCTTCGTCCTGCAGGTACGATACTATTTGGAAATGAGCGTATTGATGTGGTATCAGAAGGTGGCTATGTTGATGCCGGGAAATATGTAGAAATTATTAAAGTAGAGGGCTCACGTATTGTTGTGAGACCATCAGAAAAAGAGATGGAGGAGTAATAAATGGGATTTGATTTAGCCTTAATAGGTCCAATAGTCGGGCTAGTCTTATTATTTATTGTAGTTGCGGTATTCTTTACCTTTGTACCAGTAGCACTGTGGATTTCTGCACTTGCAGCAGGTGTCCGTGTTAGTATTTTCACTCTAATCGGAATGCGTTTACGTCGAGTAATTCCATCACGAATTGTGAATCCTTTAATTAAAGCACATAAAGCTGGTTTACCAGTGACGATTAATCAACTTGAAAGTCACTATTTAGCAGGTGGTAATGTTGACCGAGTTGTCAATGCGTTAATTGCAGCCCACCGTGCAAATATCGAGTTAACATTTGAACGCTGTGCAGCAATCGATCTAGCTGGTCGTGATGTATTAGAAGCGGTTCAAATGTCTGTTAACCCGAAAGTCATTGAAACACCATTTATTGCGGGTGTTGCGATGAACGGGATTGAAGTAAAAGCGAAGGCACGTATTACTGTGCGTGCAAACATCGAACGTTTGGTCGGTGGTGCTGGTGAAGAAACAGTTATTGCCCGTGTAGGTGAAGGGATTGTTTCAACAATTGGTAGTGCATCTAGTCATACAACAGTACTTGAAAATCCAGATATGATTTCTCAAACTGTATTATCTAAAGGCTTAGATTCTGGTACAGCATTTGAAATCTTATCGATTGATATTGCGGATGTTGACATCGGTAAAAATATCGGTGCAGAATTACAAATTGAACAAGCTCAGGCAGATAAAAATATTGCTCAGGCAAAGGCTGAGGAACGTCGTGCTATGGCCGTCGCAAACGAGCAGGAAATGATTGCTCGTGTTCAAGAGATGAAAGCAAAAGTAGTAGAAGCAGAGGCTGAGGTACCACAAGCGATGGCAGAAGCACTTCGTTCAGGCAATCTTGGTATAATGGATTACATGAACTATCGTAATATTCAAGCAGATACAGCTATGCGAGACTCAATTTCTAAAGTAAGCTCTGATAAACCAGAAACAAATGAACCTAACGCCTAAAAAAACGGAAAGGAGCGGTACTAATATATGGAACAATTAATTATATTTGCGATAATTGCCATAGTCAGCTCTATTTTCGGTAAATCAAAAACTAAAAAAGAACACAAACAAATGCCGCCTTTTAATAAGGGTTCCCATGCTGAACCAACCACTTTGACAAACGCAGAAGAGGCTCCTTCTCAACGACCTGTTGTAAAATCACAAAGCTTTGAGGATTTTGCACGTGAATTTTTAGGTGAATGGAAGAATAATGAGCCTAAGGTAGAACAGACGAAGAAAATTGTCGAAGAAAAAGGCAATGAGGAAGTACCTAGCTACGTAGCGCCACCAATCGTTCCAATTGAGTCAGTGAGTCGTGCCTCAAATCGACAAAGCATTGGTCGCTTAGCGAATGGAAAAAATAATGAAGCAGGAACTCAATCACATTCTGCTTTTCAATTACCAAATTCAAAAAAATCTTTGATGCAAGCTATTGTCATGTCGGAGATTTTAGGTCCTCCAAAAGCAAAAAGAAAATAACTAGCATGTCCTCCTTTTTCGAAGCATATATTGCCGAAGAAGGAGGCATTTTTTATGAAAAAATTATTTCAGTTGACGCCGCTGCTTGAATTATCACAATATGAAACATTAAAAATCATTGGCCCATATCGTTTTCTTCATGCAGATGCTTCGTCATGCTCCTTTATTTATGCTGATTATCATATAATAGTGCGAGGAAAATCATTGGACATTCATGCTCTTAAGGAAGAGATGCTTCACCTTTCTGTAGAGGGCTTACAGGAACTTCATGTAAAAATGACAAAGGATATGGGTGTGAGGGATAATGTGGAATAACCGGCCAATTATCATACGTATAAAGCGCCATGAAAATGTTCATCCTTTTATTCAAGCATTGCATGTACAGCATGTACCATTAAAGCGTGTTGTCTTTCGCGAGCAAGAGGTTACCTTTGAAACGACGATGCATTATCTACCAAAAATTCGTCGTGTACGTAGGAATTATCGACTGAAGATGGCTGTCTATTATGCGGATGAGCTTCAGGTTTTTCGAGCACAGCTTTGGACCTTACTTGGTTTGGTATTAATGATTGCCATCCCATTGCTATGTGCACAAGTTATTTGGCGTGTTGATATCGAGGCAGCGTCACCGGAATTAGAGCAGCGTATTGGCAACACCTTTCAGGAAACCTTTCAATTAGAGACGCCTATGTCTAAAAAAATTTTACCATCTAATGCTGTTATTCGTCAGAAGCTACTAGAAGCTCATCGAGAACTTTCATGGGTGCATATTGAAAAACATGGGGGACGTGTTATTTTACGACCTCAGGAATCACCTAAACAAACGAAAATAGCAAATGAAAAACCTGCTTCCCATTTAGTTGCAACAAAAAGTGGTGTTATTACGCATTTTAATATTCAAAATGGTGAGCGGAAAATTTCAGTGAATGATACTGCCTACGAAGGTGATGTTCTTGTCAGTGGTGTTATTGAAAGTGGTACTGATCAGGTGTTTGTTGGTGCAAAAGGCGAGGTCTATGCTGATTATTGGCTGGAATGTTCATTTAAAATACCAACAAAAATAACGTTAGAAACGTTGCAGCAGAAGCAATGGCGTGTATTAGTAAAGGGCATCCATCAAGAGAAAATTGACTATGTGCAAAAGAAGGATTTACCAAACTGGCTTGATCCATATGTTTCAATTGTGGAAGAGCAGAACACTAAAAAAATGCAGGTGGAGCTTGATAAATCCAAAGTTGATTCATTGCTTTTACCATTATTACATGAAAAGGTTATACGTTCATTACCTGCGAAAACGGTCATTAAAAAAGAAAACCTTTTACAGGTAAAGTGGGAGAATGGTACAGTTGAAGGGAAAGTTCTATTTTTAGTCAATGAAAACATTGCAAATCCAATACAAGGCCAACAAGGAGAATGATTATGTCAGAACAATTAACTGTTTTACAAGTGGATAATCCTAACGAAGCGGTTATGCTACTCGGAATTTCCGATGCCAATATGAAATTAATCGAAGAGGCTCTTCAAGTTCATATTATTACACGTGGAGAACAAATTCAGCTAGCTGGTGAAGAGGATGCAAAGGAACAAGCTACATTTCTTTTACATGCACTTTTAAAAGTCATCCGCAAAGGAATTAATATTGATCAACGTGATGTTGCAACAGCTATTGAAATGACACAAAAAGGAACAATCGAATATTTTGCAGAACTTTATGATGAAGAAATAGCACGCACAACAAAGGGGAAACCAATTCGTGCAAAAACAATTGGTCAACGAGAATACATACAAGCAATCCGTCATAAAGACGTTGTTTTCGGTATTGGTCCTGCTGGTACTGGGAAAACGTATTTAGCGGTAGTCATGGCAACACAAGCACTAAAAAATGGACACGTCAAACGTATTATTTTAACACGTCCTGCTGTAGAAGCGGGAGAGTCCTTAGGCTTTCTTCCGGGAGATTTGAAGGAAAAGGTTGATCCATATTTACGACCACTCTATGACGCTTTAAATGATATCTATGGAGCAGAGCAAACACAACGTCTTATTGAACGAGGCACAATCGAAATTGCACCTTTAGCATATATGCGTGGGCGAACATTAGATGATGCCTTTGTTATTTTAGATGAAGCTCAAAATACAACACACCCGCAAATGAAAATGTTTTTAACGCGCTTGGGCTTTGGCTCAAAAATGGTCATTACTGGCGATAAAACGCAAATTGACCTGCCTAAAAATACAGAATCTGGATTGATTGTAGCAGAACGTACTTTAAAATATGTTAAGCCAATCCATTTCCAAATATTAGAGCAAGGTGACGTAGTACGTCATCCAGTCGTTGCAAAAATCATCCAAGCTTACGAAGATCAACAGCTTTAGAATGATTGCTTTATAAGCGACCATTCTAAAGCTGCACCGAAAGTAAATGACAGATGCTTCGATATCTTTGTTGTAGTATGTAGTATTAGGAATGCCAATGCTAAAAATACACACGAATTTATCGTTTTTGCGCGAATTTGGTTGTGAAATGGGAAAAAAATGTGACAGCTATACTAAATTGTATAGCTGTTTTTTGCTTTCTTATACATTTTTCGAGAAAAATGTTTTTTGAATTGGTATGATAGTAAGTAGATAGAGGAGGTGCCGAATGGAGAAACAACTTCGAAAACTTACTGAACTAATCGGTTTTCGCTATTTTTTAATTGTCATTCTCATCTTAACAGGGTCCCTGCAATTTGCCTTTATGTATGGCAATGTTAAAGGTGTTACATATGATTTTAAACCATTACAATTAGCGCCAGAAACAGTTCGATCAACAAAAACGATTGAAGACACTTATAAAACACAGCAAGAACGAGAGAAAGCAGCAAATGCAGTTGCGCCAGTCTATCAATTTTCAGAGGATGTCGCAAAGCAACGTGCTGCAATTGTCACATCATTATTTGACTATGTTCTTGAAGTGAAGAAAGATGTTGAGAAAAGCAAAGAGCCTGTTCCGAATGTAGACCAAGTGGCACAGCTTCGAAAAAAATTTGAATCCATTGATTCAGATCAGATGCCTATCATCTTTACGGATTCACAGCTTGAGGGGCTGCTCATACAAAGTGAGGCAGATCTAACAAGAACAAGCACTCAACTTTCTAAGCTCGTTCAAGAATATTTACAGAAATCCATTCGTTCGGAAAATGTATACGCGGCACAAAACGATTTTGAAACGAAAATTCGCGGACAGCGAGGCTATCCAGATAGAATTTACAATACTGTTGTTTTAATTGGGCGTACAAGTATTATCGAAAATGAAACAATTAATGAGGAACAAACGAAAATTCGTAAGGAGCAGTCGAAAGAATCGATTGAGCCTACTCGAATTCTTCAAGGTCAAATCATTGTACAGGAAGGTCAAATTATAGATAATGAGGCGTTTCGTCAGTTAGAGCTTTTAGGAATGGTGAGTAATAAGGCATCCTTAAAGCCAATTGCAGGTCTTTTTATTTTAATCTTCCTGCAAATGATGTTTATGTTTATTCTGTTTGAACGCTGGGAGGCAGACGAGCATAAAAAACGAAATGCCTTATTGGTAACAGGTATTGTGTATACCCTCTCGGTTGTGCTGATGAAATTTATTAGCCTAGTCTCAGGCGGCTTTGACGTTACTGTTGCATTTCTATTTCCAACAGCTTTGGCGACAATGCTGGTAAGATTATTAGCGAATGAACGTGCTGCAGTTTTGATTACAGTGATGACAGCTGCGTCTGCAGGAGTGATCTTTCAAGAGGGGTATTCTTCTGTTATGCAGATGGAAATTACACTGTATATTATTTTTGGAGGCTTTGCGAGCATCTTCTTCATGCGGAGTGTGGAAAAACGTTCGCATATTTTACATGCTGTAGGTGTCATTGGATTAGTCAATATAGCATTTATTGCTTTTTATTTACTGATGACACAATCATCTTATGGTTTGTCTGAGTTACTGTTTTATTTTATCGCAGCCATGTTATCAGCCTTACTTTCAGGAGCTCTGACAATGGGTCTTTTACCGTTCTTTGAATCAGCATTTGGTCTTTTATCATCGTTGCGTTTAATTGAGCTTTCTAATCCCAACCATCCATTGCTGAAAAAGTTACTAATGGAGGCACCAGGAACATATCATCATAGTGTAATGGTTGCAAATTTGGCGGAGGCAGCATGTGAGGAAATTGGGGCGGACGGATTATTAGCACGAGTTGGATGTTATTATCATGATATTGGGAAAACGAAGCGTCCGGCATTTTTCATTGAAAATCAGATGTCAGGGAATAATCCACATGATTCATTACCACCAGAGACGAGTGCAGAAATTATTATTGCTCATACCACTGATGGTGCTGAAATGTTAAAACGCTATAAAATGCCTCAGGAAATCATTGATATTGCCTTGCAGCATCATGGAACAAGCTTGTTGAAATTCTTCTTATACAAAGCAAAGGAAGAAGGAAAAGAGTTTGATGAAGCGAAGTTCCGCTATCCTGGTCCAAAACCGCAAACGAAGGAAGCTGCTGTGATTAGTGTGGCGGATAGTGTTGAAGCGGCAGTGCGCTCGATGAAGGAACCTAATGCAGAAAAAATTCATAAGCTTGTACGAGCTATTATTGATGATCGAGTACAGGATCATCAGTTTGATGAATGCGATATTTCAATAAAAGAGTTAAAATGTATAGAGCGAGTACTTTGTGAAACGTTGAATGGAATTTTCCACTCACGTATTGAATATCCAAAGGCAGATAAGTAGGAGGATCTATGATTTTAACAATTGATTTTACAGATGAAACAAATGAAGTGGCTGCTGAGCATATGGAGCTTGTTGAAAAGCTTCTACAGCATGCAGCGAAAGTAGAGAATATTGAACCGGAAACAGAAGTGTCAGTGACGTTTGTTACAAATGAAGCGATTCAAGAAATAAACCGAGAATATCGTGACAAGGATCAACCGACAGATGTTATCTCGTTTGCCCTGGAGGAATTAGGCGAGGGAGAAATGGAAGTAACATTTGAAGGGATGCCTCGTGTCTTAGGAGATATTATTATTTCAACGGATCGTACAAAAGAACAAGCAGAGGAATATGGGCATACATTTGAGCGAGAATTAGGCTTTTTAGCGGTTCACGGTTTCCTACATCTACTTGGCTATGATCATATGGAGCCAGAAGATGAGAAGGTAATGTTCGGTAAGCAGGATGAGATTTTACAATCTTTCGGCTTAGGACGAGAATAAATGAATGTTCGCAAATTCGTACGCTCTTTTGGGTATGCCTTTAAAGGTATCATTACAGCCTGTACCGAGCAAAATTTCAAGTCCCACTTGCTAAGTGCAGGAATAGTTTTGATTGCTGGCTATTTTACAGGGTTATCACGTATGGAATGGTATATTGTGCTTTTGCTAATAGCACTCATGTTTGCGCTTGAAATGGTGAACACTGCAATTGAACGTGTTGTGGATTTAGCATCACCGAATATTCATCCACTTGCAAAGCAAGCGAAAGATCTTGCGGCAGGCGCTGTACTTGTATTTGCGATATTCAGTGCTATAATCGGATTACTTATCTTTATACCGAAATGGTTTTAGCTTTAATAATTTTTCGGTCATACAGGATCAGCAAGCAAAAATTATGATTTATTTTGCAAAAGGAGAACTTTGATGACAATTGATATGCATGCATTACTAGAAGAATCAAAAAAAGCGCGTGAAAAGGCCTATGTCCCTTATTCAAAATTTAAAGTAGGCGCAGCCCTATTAACGAAAAACGGCGAGGTTATCCATGGTTGTAATATTGAAAATGCTGGCTATAGTATGACCAATTGTGCTGAACGAACGGCTTTTTTCAAGGCTGTGTCAGAAGGAATTTATGACTTTCAGGCAATTGCTATAGTTGCTGATACAGACGGACCATGTGCACCATGTGGGGCTTGTCGTCAAGTGATGATGGAGTTTTGTGCGCCATCCATGCCTGTCTATTTAACAAACTTAAAAGGTAATGTAACAGTAACGTCAGTTGGCGAATTACTGCCATTTGCATTTACAACGGAGGATTTAGAGAATGCTGGAAACTAATACTGGCTATAAGTCAGGCTTTATCTCCATTATCGGTCGACCAAATGTTGGGAAATCAACATTCTTAAACCGTGTGATTGGTCAAAAAATTGCGATTATGAGTGATAAGCCACAAACAACACGAAATAAAGTACAAGGTGTACTAACAACAAATGATAGTCAAATGATTTTTATTGATACACCTGGAATCCACAAACCTAAGCATAAGCTTGGCGATTTCATGCTTAAAGTTTCTAAAAATACATTGCGAGAAGTGGATGTTATTATGTTCATGGTCAATGCAGAGCAGAAACTTGGAAAGGGTGATGAATTCATCCTAGAAATGTTGGCAGGGAACCCAACGCCTGTCTTCCTAGTCATCAATAAAATTGATCAAATTCATCCCGATGAATTAATAGGAATCATTGAGAGCTATAAAGATCGCTATAACTTTGCGGAGATTGTTCCGATTTCAGCATTACAAGGAAATAATGTAGAGAATCTGCTAGCAACATTAACAAAATACTTGCCAGAAGGTCCGCAGTACTATCCGGCAGATCAAGTAACAGACCATCCTGAAAGATTTATTATTTCTGAGTTAATTCGTGAAAAAGTATTACACTTAACACGCGAAGAAATACCACATTCTATTGCAGTAGTCATTGAAAAGATTCGCCGAGATGAGGAAAATGAAGATAAAATTCATGTGGCAGCTACGATTATCGTGGAAAGGGATTCTCAAAAAGGCATTGTGATTGGTAAACGTGGAGCACTATTAAAAGAAGTAGGCATACGCGCACGAAAAGATATTGAGATGCTTCTTGGTTCAAAAGTGTATTTAGAGCTTTGGGTAAAGGTGCAAAAGGATTGGCGAAACAAATCAACACATTTACGTGACCTTGGTTTCCGTGATGATGAATATTAAGTGGTTATGCTGTTAGAGAAATAACAATTTAGCCCATTGATCGTTTGAATGGAGCTGTCCAAAAAATTTTGGAGAGCTCTATTTTCATGGGAAATTTGTTGAAAGGAGGAAGGCTGATGCTACATAAATGGGAAGGAATTGTTTTAAGGGTACGAGCCTATGGAGAAACCAATAAAATTGTGACTTTACTAACAAGAGAAGCAGGTAAGGTGGCAACAATGGCAAGAGGTGCTAAAAAACCTTCGAGTAGACTAGCATCTGTGACACAGCCATTTACATACGGTATGTTTATGGTCCAGCATCATACAGGTATGGGGACATTGCAACAAGGCGAGCATCTCAATTCGATGCGGCATATACGTGAAGATATCATGGCAACAGCATATGCAAGTTATATCATGGAGCTTGTTGAGCGAGTAGTGGAAGAGGGAAAAGCTGAACCATTTGCATTTGATGTCCTTTTACACGCATTGCAAGCAATTGAGGAAGGCTATGATCCTGAAGCTATTACATTGTTTGTTGAATGGAAAATGTTACCCTATACAGGTGTTCAGCCTATTTTACATGCCTGCGCAACTTGTGGTGCAGTAGATGGCGAATTTGCATTTTCCTTTGCACAGGGGGGCTTTTTATGTCATCGATGCTATCAGCGTGACCCTTACATTATTCGTCTAACGCCAACGCAACTGAAGCTAATTCGAATGTTTTACACTGTACCAATTGAACAGATTGGTAAGCTGGAATTAAAAAAGGAAACAAAGTATTTTATCAAAAAAATTATTACGACCATTTATGAGGAACAAACAGGTATTCGTTTTAAGACTAAAAAATTTATCGAGCAGCTTGAAAGGACGCCAGAATTACAAGTAAGAACAATTGTTGATATAGAAAAAATGCCAGAAGACCCTTAACTGGATCTTTTGGCATTTTTTTATATTAAAATTCTTCTTCATCTTGAAAGAATTCATAATAGCTAGCCCATTTATCATCGATTTTAGCAAATTCTATATAGAGGTAGACAGTTTCACCGTTTTTACCTGTAATATGTAAAATTACGGTACCTTCTGCTAAGGGTGTAACCTTTACTTGATTATCCTCTATGATTGCTTTAACTGCTGTGGGCTCTAAATCTAACTTTTCTAAAGCAACACTTTTCGGCTCAAACTTTAGTTGGTCGCTTGAAAAAACTAATTCATCTGTAAATTGATACAAATCAATACTTCTCACAAAATCATACGTAGTAACATCAGCTGCCATCACTTGTTGTTGATTACCGTTGGAAAATGTTAATATATATTGCCCATTTTTAAAGATAGAAATAGAGGCTGATTGATTGTTTGTTTTGAATTCATACTCTGCTGGGGATAAGGCTTGCCCATCTGTAGTTTGAATACTTACTTCAGTAGGGATAAATTTCAAATCGCTTTCCATTAAGTTAAGCGGCAAGTTCTCTACATAATCTTCTTCCTTTACTTCTTGTAAAGTTGTTTGTAGTTTGCCATTTACATTGTTAACGTGAACAATATAAAAGATATCTGTAAATTCCTCTGTGTCTTCCTTAAAGCCTGTTATGACTAATTTTCCTGTTCCCTCTTTTAACGGTTTTATCGTGATGGACTCCGTCATATCATCTTCTTCATCCCATGTAAAAATATCCTCTGCAGGCTTAATGCCACCGTAAGAAGCGAAGATATAATCCTGACTGTATTGACTAGCATGAACAGTTGCGTTCCCTTGTGCATGTTCCCCACGAACTACAAACGACGCTAATTGGGAGCGCTTCACATGGCTCTGTGGACTAAAGGTTGTAGGTGTTGTACCTTTTGTGATGCTATTGGCAAAAAGAGTTTTGATAAACGGTTCGTATTCACTTCCTACCTTTACATCGGAAAATGGAATGTCAATGTCATCAGTAATGTTTAATTCGAAGCCTTTTACAATCATTTTTGACATTTGCCCGCGTGTAATATTATTTGCTGGGTGAAAATAACCATTTGAGCCACTAATGATGCCTACGTTTGCTAAAGCTGCAATTGCACCGTAATTCTCATCGCCAGGTTGGACATCCTTAAAATGAGGATTTTTTACATGTACAGTGTCAAGCTTTAACATTCCTGCTAAAATTTTTGCGGCTTGGGTACGTGTGATTGGGTTTGCTGGTTTAAAAGTGCCATCAGGGTAGCCTGAAATAATGCCGCGTTGTGCTAAATTGATAATAGCTTTGCCTTCTTCTGTTGAAGCATTGATGTCAGGGAAAATAGTCGCAGCATTTACTGAGGGTGTAATTACAATTGCACTTGTGGCTAATGCTGAGGCCATTGCAATTTGATAGAAACGATGGGTCTTCAAGTGATTTCCTCCAAAGAAATGAAAATAAATTTTTATAGTAGTACCTTATCTTTTGTGAAAATCCCTCCATTTTTAAATTCAAACTTCCCGACGATTGAATAATTTAAGGCTGGAATGATCATACAATGTTAAATTATTGTTAATTAACATTTAAGATTAACTATAATACTTTATTTATATCAAAATGTATGTAGTGAGAATAGAGGAAATGTTATCCTTTAAAAGAGTAATTGATATATTTTGATGACTTATAAATGTAAATATAAGGTGATTATTTTATCGTAATGCTAATGTATAAACATTCTTCTGATTGATTGACAGAAAATAGTAGGACAAATTGAGCAAGAGGCTAACTTATATAGCATAAAAAAACAAAAATTTAGTTTTTTTCAGAAATAAAATTTTTAAGATATTTTTATTTAAATTTTATATAAAAGTGTTTGGAATTTCTTTTAGTAGTTCTTTAAGCATTGTTTTAGTGTCATTAATAGCAGATATTAGGTGGAGGTATTAGGTTTAAAGGTCTGTTTTTTGAATAGTTTTTAATATAATCATAGTATTAACTAATCATTCAAGACCCATATACTAGTTGAAAAGGCATTTTAACCTATGATATTGTAATAAATATAGGTTATGACATTAAAATTATTCTGGTATAATTTATACATTTAATATCCATATAAAACTAGTCCAATTCATATAGATCTGACATGCATATAAAATGTAAAACATGCCTCTATCAGCAAAGATGTTTTTTAGAACAACGCAGTCCTATGGAAGAAGGAGGGAGTCACATAATGCTAGAACATTGCGTATGTGGCAAAAAATATGCTAAGAAAAGTGACATTAAGTATTGATGAAGTTGAAGCAAATGATATTTTGGCTGAGGATATTTTTTCTGAGTATCAATTATTAGCTAAAAAAGAGTTAGTTTTAACTGATCGGATTATTGCTTTACTTAAACTTAGAAAAGTAGATGAATTAGCTGTTTATTTACCAACTGATTCAGTTCGAATTGTCCATGATTTAAGTGTTCAGCGAACAAGGGAGTATGAGGATGTCTTTGCCCCACTAATGGATAAAGAAAATAAGGTAGATGAGTATAAAGAAAAAGTAAGTACGCTATTTATGACGACATTGGAGAATGTTGTCCATGAATTACGCTATGGTCAAATATTAAAAAGCATGCAGGATACCGCTTATGTACGGGGTGTTTTTGAAAAGATTTTAGAAAAGAAAAATCGCTACGATTTACTTATGCGATTAAGAGAATGGGATGAATATTCCTTTGTCCACTCATTTGATGTATTTGTTTTGGGCACAATCTTTGCACGTTACCTAGGGTTAACTGATATCGAAACGTTAGCACGAGGATATTTGTTCCATGACATTGGGAAAGTATTTATTCCTCAAGAAATTCTGAATCTGAAAAGAAAGTTATCGGAAGATGAATTTGAGGTAGTCAAAACTCACACAACTAAAGGCTATGAGTTACTTGTTGAAAATGGAGAAGAGGATATTGCCTATCTGGCACGTGATCACCATGAGCGCTTTGCCGGTAAAGGTTATCCAAATAAACTATGTGCGGATGAAATGAGCGATGGAGTGCAATTGCTGCAAATCATTGATGTATATTCAGCAATGACATCAAAACGTGTTTATCATACAGGGTATGCTGCAACGGATGCATTAGCTGTGTTATATCGCGATCGACAATTATATAACGAAAAGTTCATGCATAAATTTGTGGAGTGCTTAGGGATTTATCCTGTTAACTCAGTAGTCTTATTATCTGATAATCGAAGTGCTCAAGTTGAACTCGTCTATGATTTATTCCCAACGTTGCCGAAAGTTAAATTGTTGGATGAACAAACATCTATGAATTTACCTTTGAATTATAGTGTGAAAATTGTGAAAATGATTGACTATCGTGCGGATAGCTTTGAGGAAATTTTTAATTTATTTGTCGAGCAATTAATTCGCTGTGACGAAACTAACTTAAAAATCCATTTTAACAAATTAATTGATCACTTACATCCAAAAGAGATTGTTTTAAAAATCTTCTTGCCAGCCTTTCGTATTTTGCGTTTATTGACTAGAGAAATTCAGACAGATATGACGAAATATAGAAACTCTATTAATATTCTTAAAAAATTATTGGAAGAGCAATTAAATGTTTTGTACATGGATTATCATCATGAGCAAACAACTATTTTAGTTGTAGAAACCTCGCTTCGAGAAAACTTTTTCATAAAGCTTGTACAGAGTATCTTATATATTGATAAAATTGTTCCATTCTTCATAAACCCAGGTGACGACCAGCGAATCACGCAATTAATGGAACATTGTGATGTAAATGTGGCTTATTTTATTGAGGATGAGCTCACAGTAGAAAAACGAGTTCGCCCTATGCGAGAGGGTACATTCCTATATTATTCTCTTGTAGATATTGAGGAATTATTAGTAAGCTTGGTGGGAATGAGCATGAAAAGATTCTCCTTTGAGGAGAAGATGCAGGAGCGCTTGTTTTTTACATTAAAGGCATAGCCAAAAGGGAGCTGCAATTGGCAGCTCCCTTTTTACGATGCTTTTATCTTCATTCAGCAGAAGACTCCCACCTTTATAGGTGATGAGATGGATGCGGTTTTGGTTCCTTTCAGGGGTGTCCAAACACCTACTGAATGAAGATAAAGCCTCCGGACGCAATTACGCCAAGGCGAAATTGATATTTAGAATTGTAGATGTTTCTCGATATATGCTTTCACATCGGCAATTGGCATACGAACTTGAGACATGGAATCGCGATGACGTACCGTTACTTGACCATCCTCTTGTGAGTCAAAGTCGTATGTGATACAGAATGGTGTTCCAATTTCATCCTGACGGCGGTAACGTTTACCAATTGATTGTGATTCATCAAAGTCAACCGGGAATGCCTTACGAAGTTCGGCCCAAACATTTGTAGCCTCATCAGATAACTTTTTAGAAAGTGGAAGGACAGCTGCTTTAAATGGTGCAAGAGCAGGGTGGAAGCGTAAAACGGTACGCTTATCGTCACCTTCGAGCTCCTCCTCGTCATATGCATCACAGAGGAATGCTAATGTTACACGGTCAGCACCTAAAGAAGGTTCAATACAGTATGGTACATAGCGTTCGTTTGTAGCTGGGTCAATGTAAGTGAAGTCCTCACCAGAGTGCTCCATATGCTGTTTTAAATCGTAATCTGTACGATCAGCTACACCCCAAAGCTCGCCCCAACCAAATGGGAATTTAAATTCGATATCCGTAGTAGCATTCGAGTAGTGAGATAATTCATCTTCCTCATGATCACGAAGGCGCATAGACTCTTCTTTCATTCCTAAATTTAATAACCAGTTTTTACAAAATTCCTTCCAGTATGCATGCCATTCAAGGTCTTCGCCAGGCTTACAGAAAAACTCAAGCTCCATTTGCTCAAATTCGCGAGTACGGAAAGTAAAGTTACCTGGAGTAATTTCGTTACGGAATGATTTACCGATTTGTGCAATACCAAACGGAGTACGTTTACGCATAGAGCGTTGAACGTTTTTAAAGTTCACGAAAATACCTTGTGCAGTTTCAGGACGTAAATAAATTTCATTTGTAGAAGATTCTGTTACGCCTTGGAATGTTTTAAACATTAAATTGAATTGGCGAATATCTGTGAAATCAGCCTTGCCACAATCAGGACATACCACATCATACTTAATCATTGTTTCTTTCATTTGATCGAATGTCATACCATCGACAATGATTTCATCGCCTTTCGCTAACGCAGCGTCTTCGATGATTTTATCCGCTCTATG
This sequence comes from Lysinibacillus sp. FW301-JW8, assembly GCF_058788755.1. NCBI lineage: Bacteria > Bacillati > Bacillota > Bacilli > Caryophanales > Bacillaceae > Lysinibacillus > Lysinibacillus sp. FW301-JW8. The sequence continues at coordinate 56,757 of NZ_JBYTBB010000019.1, read as the reverse complement.
ACGTGCTTTACACGCTTTACAATCAACCATTGGATCATTAAAGTTACCAACGTGACCAGAAGCCACCCATGCTTTAGGATTCATTAAGATGGCAGCGTCTAGTCCGACATTATGCTCGGATTCTTGGACAAACTTTTGCCACCATGCTTTTTTAATATTATTTTTTAATTCTACACCTAATGGACCGTAATCCCATGTGTTTGCTAAACCTCCGTAGATTTCTGAGCCTGGGAAGACAAAACCGCGGTGCTTCGCTAATGATACGATTGTTTCCATTGATTTGTTAGCCATAATATAGCCTCCTTCAAAATTTTTCACTTTGTCTTTTTGCGGTAAAACGCCAAAGTCTTTCACTTAGTCTAGCCTAAATGAAAATAGCACCCGTCTCCGGGCACAATAAATGCCCAGGGACGAGTGCTAATACCCGCGGTTCCACCCTGATTGTTTTAAACAAACTGTTTAAAACCTCTTTTTGAAAAGTTAGCTCAGGGAGTGCCTTTTCTCTGTTACTGTGTAGACTTTCACCATCTTCTACTCGCTTTAGAATAGAACAGATACTTTTTTCCCATCATCGCCTGTATAACGCAATATTGCTCGAAAATGCATATAGAGCAAGCGTATGTGTCAATATTGTAGCATGTAGTTCTTTAATTCGCAATAATTATTAAAATAGTATATAATAATTGAGCATAAGTATAACACTATTAGATTTGAGGCGGTGAGTCCAATCGAACTCAATAAACGTCAGGAAGACATTTTACAAATTGTGAAAGAAAATGGGCCAATTACAGGCGAACATATTGCAGAACGTCTCAATCTGACAAGAGCGACTTTAAGACCAGATTTGGCTATTCTCACGATGGCAGGCTTTTTAGATGCACGACCAAGAGTTGGTTATTTCTATTCAGGAAAAAAAGCATCCGTTACATTAACGGATAGTATTAACAATTTAAAAGTAAAAGATTTTCATTCAGGACCTGTAGTTGTCCCGGAAACAATGACTGTTTATGATGCGATTTGCTTTATGTTTTCGGAGGATGTTGGTACACTCTTTGTCGTGGATAAGAATGAGTTTCTGACAGGTGTACTATCTCGTAAGGATTTACTACGTACAAGTATTGGCACACAGGATTTAAACAAAATTCCTGTACATATTATTATGACGCGAATGCCCAATATTTCGTACTGTGAGCGATCAGATTCTTTAGTTGTCGCAGCGAATAAATTAATTGACCGAGAAGTTGATTCGCTACCAGTAGTAGAACCTCAGGAGGGTGGCTTGACAATTGTAGGTCGTCTTACAAAAACGACGATTACACGTGCTTTCTTATCACTCGCGCAGAATGTCTAAATTTTGAAGGAGTGCAGCATGAAAAGACTACGCGTTTTTGTTGTATCTGATTCAGTCGGTGAAACTGGTGATCAAGTAGCGAAAGCAGTTATTAGCCAGTTTCGACCTGGTTTGGAGAACACGGTCATTAGACGTTTTCCATATATTCAATCAGAGGAGCTTATTCAAAAAATAGTTTGTCTTGCGGCCAAGCAACAGGCATTTATTGTATACACGCTAGTTCGACAGGAAATGCGTTCATTGATGCAGAAATTGTGTGAGCTAGAAAAAATTCATGCTGTTGATATATTAGGGCCAGCATTAAAAACAATGGCAACCTTTATGGAAGAATTCCCATTAGAGGCACCAGGTATTGTTCACCAGTTGGATGATGATTATTTTAAAAAAATTGAGGCTATTGAATTTGCAGTAAAATATGATGATGGCAGAGATCCGCGTGGGTTATTACAGGCTGATATTGTACTTGTTGGTGTTTCACGTACCTCCAAAACACCTTTATCACAATATTTAGCACATAAACGCTTTAAGGTGGCGAATGTACCGTTAGTACCAGAAGTGGAGCCACCTGAAGAACTATTCCAGATTGATCCAAAAAGATGTTTCGGTTTAATTATTTCTCCTGATAAATTAAACTCGATTAGAAAAGAAAGATTAATGACTCTGGGATTGAATGATGATGCTATCTATGCACAGCATAATCGTATATTAGAAGAAATCCAGCATTTTGAAAAAATTGTCGGGAGAATTGATTGTAAGGTTATTGATGTGACAAACAAGGCTGTAGAAGAAACAGCGAATGTCATTATTGAACATATCTCGACTTGTAAATAAGCATGGAATTTTGATAAACCACCTCGGTAATATGGGGCGGTTTTTTTGAGTAGTTTTAAGAAAATAGTATAGATAAAAACTAATTTTTGTTTTATAATAATAAAATTGTGGTAAAAATATTTAAAAAGAGAAAAATCCTATTTTTTTGTCGAGAATTAAAGGATTTTTAAAACGAATAGCGAATTGTGTTTTAGAACGTAAATTAAAGATGGTGATGAAATTGGCAGGGAAGATTCCAGAAGAAGTGATTGAACAGATTCGTACACAATCGGATATTGTTGATGTTATAAGCGAATACATGCAGCTTACAAAACGTGGGCGTAATTGGTTTGGTCTCTGTCCTTTTCATGGAGAACAAACACCATCTTTTTCTGTGTCATCAGACAAACAAATTTTTCATTGCTTTGGTTGTGGTGCAGGCGGTAATGCTATTACTTTTATCATGGATATTGAAGGGATTTCGTTCCCTGACGCAGTCGTGAAACTTGGTGAACGTGCTGGCATACATTTAGATGTTGGACCAACTTTACCTGATGTAACGAAAAAGATATCTAAAGCGGAAGAAAGGATGAAAGAAGCACACGCTTTTGCAGCGGATTTTTTCCACCATTTACTATTGAACACAGAAGATGGTGAAGAACCTTTAAATTATTTGCTAGAAAGAGGATTTACAAGGGAACTTATCGAATCTAATAGCATTGGATGGTCTCTCCCAAGCTTTGATGCATTAACGATATTGCTTGAAAGGAAAGGTTATAACTTACAAGAAATCGCAGAAAGTGGTTTAGTCATCAAGCGAGAAGGGGAGGAACGCTATTTTGATCGATTTAGAGGGCGTATTATGTTCCCCATTCGAGATGAGAACGGTAAAATTATTGCCTTCTCAGGACGAATACTTTCATCGACTGGTGAGGAGGCAAAATATTTAAATAGTCCAGAATCACCGATTTTTCAAAAGAGCGAGGTGCTATATAACCTAGATAAAGCACGAACCTCAATTAGAAAAAATCGTCAAGTAGTATTGATGGAAGGATTTATGGATGTTTTAGCAGCAACTTCTGTTGGTGTAGCGAATACCGTAGCTACAATGGGTACCTCGCTAACGAATCAGCATATCACAAAGCTAAAGCGCTTAGTAGAGCAGATTACGATTTGCTATGACGGTGATAATGCTGGTTTTGACGCGGCAAAAAGAGCGGCACAGCTACTGCAAACAGAACGAATGAAAGTGAATATTGCGGTGTTACCAGATAAGCTAGATCCTGATGAGTACATCCGTGGTTTAGGCGGACAAGCTTTTAAGGAACAAATTTTGGAAAACCCACATGCGTATATTGCTTTTATGATGATGCATGCTAGACGAAATAAGAACTTTCAATTTGAAAATGATACGCTTCAATATATCCAAGAAGTCCTTGAACAACTGATTGGCAGATCCTCTCCAGTTGAACGAGATTTGTATATACGGCAGCTATCCACTGAAACAAATATCTCGGAAGAAGCTATATATGCACAATTCCGAAAGTTAGAGGCTAATCAGGTACGTTCTACAAAAGTAGAAATGCCCGTTCCGCCTTCAATGCCAGTCACGCAGCAGCAAAAGCCTATGGACGCAGCCGAACGTGCAGAACGTTTATTACTCGCTCATATGCTTCATAATATAGATGTAGTGGACAGGGTATTACGCAGTGAGCAAAAAGAGCCATTTGTCCGAGATGCCTATCTGGCAGTTTTTGTTCGCTTAGTAGGTTTTTATGAGGAATATGGTCATCCTGATTATCAGCGGTTTGTTGAGATATTGGATGACGCTGAATTACGCAAAATTGTCATGGAAGCAGCTTTAGTAGAGAGAGATCCAGACCAAGCTGAAGCAGAGGTTTCAGACTCAATACGTCAGTTGCAAAAATATAGAATTGAGCAGGAAATTCAACAAAAGATGCATGAGTCAAAGGAAGCGGAGAAGATGCATGAGTATGCGCGTGCACTTGAAATCGCCCAACAGATTATTCATTTAAGAAAATCGTTATCGGCGATTTAACCCGATTCGGTTGTTTAGAAGGAGGAAGGTTTATGGCGGACAAGTCAGAACGTTCAAAAGAGATAGAAGTAGAAATTACATTAGATGAAGCCAAAAAGTTACTGCAGGAAAAAGCGAAAACAGACGGTGAAATTTCTATGAAAGAGATTTCAGAGAAGTTAGCGCAGTATGAACTAGAAAATGAAGAGGTTTTCCACTTTGCTGAGGATCTTGAAAAGCATAAAGACATTCAAATTATTGGAAAAGAAGAATTTGAAGAAGAAAGCTTGATGAAAGAAGAAGCAAATGAAGAAACTTTTGACTTAAATGATTTGAGCGTACCACCAGGCGTAAAAATAAATGACCCTGTTCGTATGTATTTAAAAGAAATTGGTCGAGTTGATTTACTGTCTGCAGAGCAAGAAATTGCCTTAGCGGAGCGTATTGAGCAAGGCGACGAGGAAGCACGCAAACGACTAGCGGAAGCAAACCTACGACTTGTTGTTTCGATTGCGAAGCGTTACGTAGGAAGAGGTATGCTATTCCTTGACTTAATTCAAGAGGGAAATATGGGTCTTATTAAGGCGGTTGAGAAATTTGACTACCGCAAAGGCTTTAAATTCTCCACGTATGCTACATGGTGGATTCGCCAAGCAATCACACGCGCAATTGCTGACCAAGCACGTACGATTCGTATACCAGTGCATATGGTAGAAACAATTAATAAATTAATTCGTGTACAGCGCCAATTATTACAGGACTTAGGTCGCGAACCATCTCCAGAAGAAATTGGGGAAGAAATGGATTTAACACCTGAAAAGGTACGTGAAATTTTAAAAATAGCTCAAGAACCAGTATCTCTTGAAACACCAATTGGAGAAGAAGATGATTCACATTTAGGTGACTTTATTGAGGATTCTGAAGCTCAATCTCCATCTGACCATGCAGCATATGAATTATTAAAAGAGCAATTAGAGGATGTGTTAGATACATTAACTGACCGTGAAGAAAATGTTCTTCGTTTACGCTTTGGTTTAGATGATGGTCGCACACGTACATTAGAAGAAGTAGGGAAAGTATTTGGTGTAACTCGTGAACGTATTCGCCAAATAGAAGCAAAGGCGCTTAGAAAATTACGCCACCCTTCTCGCAGTAAACGTTTAAAAGATTTCTTAGAATAAACATGAAAAATGGAGCTGACTGATTGGTGATAACTAATTGGTTGGCTCTTTTTTCTCTTGATTCAGCAATTTTTTACTGTGCGAAAGTGAAGCAACAGCAACAAATCTTTACTGTGCGAAAGCGAAGCGACACGACAGGTACAGAATACTTTTTATATAATAACTTAATTTTTTAACAATACATTTTCAAAGTCTTGTAATCAAACAGCCTTCCGTATATAATTTAGTTAACTTAACTAAATTATATTAGATGCGGAGGCTTGACATTGGAAAAAGAGCTAGTTGTAAACGAGAATAAACAAAAGAAACCATTTCTTTTTAAAATTGGAATAGGACTTCTAATCCTTTATCCTATACTTTGGGGGCTTGCAGCCATTGTACCATTTACCCCATTTCCAACTCACATAAAGGCTACAGTTATTACAGCATGTATAGTAGTGGGAGAAATCTTTTTTTTGATAGGTGTTGCCTTTGTTGGGAAAGAAGTGGTGACCAAATATAAAAGTAAGTTAAACCCAAAAAACTGGAGAAGAAAAGATGACAGACAAAAGTATAAAGAATGAAAATATAGCTAAAAAAATCAATCAAACACTTGAAGAACTATGGGTGTTACTTGAAACAAAGGAAAGGAACTATACGAATTTTCAATTAAATAATCAACAATACACATTATTAACATTAATTATTCGGTACCCATCATCCACTCCAACAGAGTTGGCAGAAATAATGAATATAACAAAGAGTGCGATTAGCCAACAGTTAGTAAAACTTGAAGCGGAAAGATATATTATTAGAAAGCAACATATGAATGATAAGCGTACATTTTCAGTTGAACTAGGCGAAAAGGGTTTATTGTATAAAAAAGAATGTGACATATTTATGCAACAGGTTTCTGAAAAATATTATGCAAGTTTATTACCTGAAGAATTATCAAATTTATTATCAGCACTTCAAAAGCTAACGAAAGTAATTGATAAACTGTAGTGTTTATCAAACGAAGTATTTATGTTTGTGGACAACCACACTTAAACTATCGGGTGCTCTAATTATTTTTTTGTATTAACACATTTTTGGAGAAAAATCATCCAATTTTAAAGAGCCTTTCTACAGTAAAATTATAGAAAGGCTCTTTTAAAATTAAATAACTATATTATCACTTTACATGTCACGGATTTTGAAGGAGAGCTTTTCGGGCGAGCTCAAAAATCCGGACACAATTACGCTGGGGGGTAATTGATTGTATGGAAATAATAATAAATTGACAAACTGAGCGTGCTTAAAAATACATAATTAGCATGAGTTAAATCGAATATTTTTGTTACTTTCTACAGATGTGCTTTTAAGAATTGTGAGATAAAATTGTAATAACAACCATTATTAAGCAATGTTTGGAGCAAATACTATGACAAATCCTCGGAAAAAAATAATCTTAAATGAGATTTTGTTTTGGAAGCAGAATAAACTATTACCAGAGCATTACTGCGACTTTTTAGCAGCTCTTTATGCAGAGGGAGCTGATGTAGAGGAGTTAGATCCTGTGCATCATAAGCAAGCAGTGTTACCCTCAGAAAAGAGAAAAATGTATCTTTTAATAGTGGGTATAAGTATTGCCATAATTGCTCTTCTATCTATCTATTTTACAATTTCCTCCTTAACACTAATTTTAACAGTTATAGTAGGAATAGTTGCACTTATCTTATTCATTATGGCATTTCGAATGGTACAAAAAAATAATCTATTAACACCCATTTTTCACTTGTTAGCAGCTGTTTTATTGTTTAGTATGTCTATTCGAATTTACACTACATATTTCAATGGAAATAATATAGCTTTATTTTGCTTAATTGCAGCAAATTGCGGAGTTTGGCTTTGGTCAGGCATTAAAATGAAGCTACTGTATTATACAGTCTCTGGAGTTTTAGGACTTTTAGCATTGATCGGTTATTATATCATAAATTTATTATGAAACATTGAAGAATCTATACGCTTTTTAGCGATAGATTCTTTTTATCTTGATTCAGCGGATTTCACGGATTTTGTAGGGAAGCTTTCGAATAAGCTTTAAAAAATTCGAACGCAAGTACGTTGGGGCTTAATCGATGCGTAATGTTTTTCTAAAAAAGTAGTATGACTTTTTTAAAAAAGGATTTTAGAAAAAATACATGAAAAAAGCAGAATTTATAATATATTAAGATAATAGTATGACTTATTCAATTTGATGATTTTAAAGATAAATGTTCATTGTAGAAAAATCTATTTTTAAGTATATGTAAGTGTACATAGTGGAAAGCTAACTACAAGAAAGAAGAGCAAAGATCAATTGTTAAATGGTGTTAGATGGACCGAAAATTGGTGATGGCAAGACATATTTTATCCAATAGATACAGAAATGTCGAATTTGTTACAAACAAAGGAAAACTTAGCGAATAGGGCTTTTCGTTTCTTGGTTAATGCAGTACAATATTAGATGTTGACTGATTCTATATTATAATAGAAGTAGATTTACAATGAGGAGGGGAAACATATGAAAAACAATCCAGTCGTTCCTTACATCTTAATTTTGGCATTTGGTATTGGTCTTATTTTCTTCATGTCTTTAACAGGCGCAGAGAACAAAAAAGAAATTGCTGCTGAAAAAGAAGGCGGTGGCGAAACTACAGAGGCTACTGATGATGGTTCTGCATTAGTACAAACTTGTGTTGGCTGTCATGGTGGTGATTTGTCTGGTGGCGCAGTGGGTCCAAACCTACATGGCTTAGATGAGGCTCGTATCGTAGACGTATTAACGAACGGTATTGAAGGTACGCCAATGACACCTGGAATGAAAAACGAAGCGGAAGCAAAAGCAATCGCTGAGTACATTTCAACTCTAAAATAATTTGAAAAGTAGCTGTACTGAAAGCGTTTAACGTAATTAGTACAGCTATATTTATTTATGTTAATAAACAATGGGGTTGCTCAAAATAGAGACAACTCCATTTGTTTTTTTGCATGATTTCATACATACTATTAAAGGACTCTATATAAGGCAGGCGGGAAAACATGAATGCACAAAAACTATCAAAACGATTAGAAACAGTAGCGAAATTTGTTCCAACAGGTGCGATTGTAGCTGATATTGGCAGTGACCATGCATATTTGCCATGCTATTTAATTCATAAGGGAATTGCCTCTCATGCCGTAGCAGGGGAAGTTGTAAAGGGACCTTATGAATCAGCAGTTGGACAGGTACAAAAAGAAGGTTTATCAGAAAAAATTAAGGTTCGACTTGCCAATGGCCTAGCAGCAGTAGAAAAAGATGATCACATAGATACTGTCACAATTGCTGGAATGGGTGGACCTCTCATTGTATCAATTTTAGAAAAGCATCCAGAAAAGCTACTTGGAGTTACGCGACTTATTTTACAACCAAATATTCATGCCAAGGTGATTCGTGAGTGGGCTTTAACACATAATTGGGCAATTCTTGACGAAGAGATTTTAGAGGAAGATGATAAAATTTATGAAATACTTGTTTTACAAAGAAGTCAAATGGAGCTAACGGAGCTGGAAATTTTAGTTGGACCAAAATTAATGCAGCGAAAATCAGCAACTTTTATAAAAAAATGGTCACGTGAAAAGGAAAATTGGCAGCGTGTATTACAGTCTATTGAAGGGGCAGATCAAACGCCTGAAATTGACGAAAAACGTGCAGAACTAAGTACTTTAATTCGATTAGTGGAGGGAGTTCTGTGAGATGAAAATCGTAAATGGACAAGAGATTATTCAATTATTTGAATCATGGTCACCTCAAAAGCTTGCTTGTATGGACAATGATCCAATTGGGCTTGCGATTGGTACATTAAACAAACCTGTAAAAAAAATATTAGTTACATTAGATGTGAATGAAGCTGTGGCAGACGAAGCCATTGCCCAGGGCTGTGAGCTTATAATAGCCCATCATCCTCCTATCTTTAGACGTTTAGCGAATATTCGTACGGATCATCCTGCTGGGCGTTTATATGAGAAGCTTCTAAAAAACGATATTGCCGTGTATGCAGCACATACTAATCTCGATGTAGCTGAAGGCGGTGTCAACGACTTATTAGCAGATGCACTTCAGCTTAAAAATCGTTCCATTTTAGAGGAAACGTATGCAGAAAATTTGTTAAAGCTAGCTGTTTTTATTCCAACTGCCAATGCCAAAGATTTGCGCGAAGCATTAGCGAAAGCGGGAGCAGGTCGTATAGGTGATTATGAAGCCTGTAGTTATACAACTATGGGAGAAGGGCGTTTTCGTGCACTAGCAGATGCCAATCCGTATGTAGGTTCAATAGGGGAAATCCATGTTGAAGAAGAAGTGAAGGTAGAGGTTGTATTGCCCGAATCTATTAAAAATCGTGTATTGAAAGCTATGTTACATGCACATCCATATGAGGAGCCAGCCTATGATATTATTCGCTTAGACCAGCAGACAAATGTTATGGGATTAGGGCGGGTAGGCTACTTGCAACAGGAATTATCGTTACATGATTTTGCGCAATTCGTGAAGCAGCAGCTAGATGTACCCGCTGTTCGTGTTGTCGGTGATTTACAGTCGAAAGTAAAAAAAGTAGCACTTGTTGGTGGAGATGGAAATAAATATATTTATGCTGCTAAGCGTGCAGGCGCAGATGTATTTTTAACGGGGGATATGTATTTCCATACGGCACAGGATGCACAGTCAATAGGCTTGCAGATTGTAGATCCTGGTCATCATGTTGAAAAAGTTATGATTGCGGGCGTAGCGAAAAAGATGACAAAAATGTGTGAAGATAAAAAATATACGGTTGAATTTGTACAATCTACTATTCACACAGAACCATTTCTATTCGTATAAGAGAGGGGAATAAATGTGGCAAGTGATAGGCCTACAGCCAACAAGGCTGGGAAGTTATGGATAATGATTGGTTTAATGATTGCTGTATTTGGTGTAGGGATGACATTGATGACAAATTCACTAAATGCCAAAAAAATTGATGCCATGACAGAGCAGTGTGAAAAAGATGGTGGAGAAGCTATTGTCTCTAAGGATAAGAATTTTCTATCAACAAGCTATTCTTTTAAATGTGAACAGTAAATAAAGAAAGAGATATTGGAGAATGTTGAATTAAACAGAAATCATTTGTTATGGATACAAATATTTTTAAAAAGGCTGAATTATATCGATTTAATTCAGTCTTTATCTGTATATAGATAAAGTTTATAGTGTTATGTTGTTGAAATAGTAGAGGAGTGTTTTCATGTTTATTCGACTGACTAAAGAGCAGCAAGAATTAGTTATAGCAGATATACAACGATTCTTCTATAACAATCGAGACGAGGATATTACAGAATTTGAAGCGGAGAGAGTATTTGATTTTATAAAGGAATACATTGCTCCACATATTTATAATGCTGCTATCTCTGATGCAAAATATGCGATAGAAAGGCAATACGCCTCGATGGAGGATGAGCTTGCAGCATTAGAAAGACCCATTAAGATAAAATAAACAGATGACTATTGTTTTTTTGTGTGTCACGTTTTGAATAAAGCAAAGCATTCCTGTACAGCATGTTTAAGAGTGCTAATTTTATTCAGTTGGAATACTAATGAATAATTGGAGCCACTAATTTTGGGATGGAAGAGAGGCGCATGGTGTTGAAAATAGGAATTATTTTAGGAAGTACGCGTGAAGGCCGTTTAAGTCCACAGGTAGGCGAATGGGTAAAGAAAGTAGCTGAAAAACGTAGTGATGCTGACTATGAAGTCATTGATATTGCTGATTTTAAGCTACCACTCCTAGGTGAGGCAGGAGGAGATGCTTCTGGCGTTGCCGCATGGTCTCAAAGAGTTGCAGCTTGTGATGGCTTTGTATTTATTGTTGCAGAATATAACCACTCCATTACGGGGGCATTAAAAAATGCGTTAGATTACTTACGTGAGGAATGGAATAACAAGGCTGCTGGAATTGTTTCGTATGGCTCTGTAGGCGGAGCAAGGGCAGCTGAACATTTACGCGGCATTCTAGGTGAATTATTAGTAGCGGATGTCCGTGTACATCCCGCACTATCTTTATTTACAGATTTTGAAAATGGTACAACATTTAAACCAAAAGATGTACAGGCAGACTCTGTAAACCAAATGTTAGATCAGCTTATCCCTTGGGCAACGGCATTAAAAACAATTCGATAAGAGTGTAAGCAGTATGTTCAGTAAGTGTACATACTGCTTTCTATATGCAATGAATATCTTGGGAAATGATTGTTCCTAGCTTGTCATAAACCATTTTTCGCAAAATAGGGCTGTATGGAAGGTATGACTATATGAATGTTCTGGCAATATATAAAAAAACCAGAATTTCGTACTGAATTTTAGTTTTTTTAGAAATACATGGAACTTTTCTTGTGGTAGATTCGTATCCATTAATATAAGATAATTAATTGAAATAAGAAGAATTGAGGTGTGAGATGTGGCACAAAAACAAAATCAAAATGAGCTTTGGGCTTGGATTAAAGCAATCGGATTAGCTATTATTTTTACGATGGGTATCCGCTATTTTATTTTTTCTCCTGTAGCTGTAGAAGGAGCTTCCATGATGCCAACCTTTGAAGATGGTGATAAAGTTATCGTAAATAAAGTAGGACCGAAAATTTCAAGTTATCAACGCTTTGATGTGATTGTCTTTAAAGCAAACGAAGAAGAAAATTATATTAAGAGAATTATCGGGTTACCAGGAGATCATATAGCCTATAAAGATGATGCCCTTTACATAAATGGAAAGGCCTATGAAGAACCATATTTAACAAAGTATAAAGAAGCATTGCTGGATAAAGGCGATTTTACATATGATTTTACCTTAGAGGAGCAATTAGGTGAAATGATAGTGCCAGAAGGGCATTTTTTCGTTCTTGGTGATAATCGTCGAAGAAGTATAGATAGCCGAGATCAAAAAGTCGGATTTGTTGCACAGCATGAAATTTTGGGGACAGCAGGTTTTGTATTATGGCCATTTGATCGAATTGGTAGTACACACTAGCTAGTAGAAAAGAGGAAATGAAAAAAATGGTGACGGTCTATCATTATGATGCATTTAGTACAATTCCTAATAAGGGGAATCCAGCAGGTGTTGTAGTGGAGGGAGATGCCTTTAACGATGATGAGATGCAGGCGATTGCAAAGCAAGTAGGCTTTAATGAAACAGCATTTGCTCTAAAATCTGAGCGAGCAGATTTACGAATACGTTATTTTACGCCAGGCCATGAAGTAAATTTGTGTGGACATGCCACAATGGCAACGATTTATGCGCTAAAAACTAAAGGTCTATTAGAGAATAAGCGAGTTTTTACTATTGAAACAAAGGCTGGCATCCTTCCAATTGAAATAACGGAGCAAAAATCAGGAGAAATTTGAATACACAGGCACAGTAATAGCACCAATAATTGCTCATTTCACTTGGAATACAATTGGAGCGATTATATTTGGTGGTGTTTCTTTGGCAAGTGATTATCCAAATCTCTTAAACAGTACGTTTCAAGGAAATCCATTACTATAAGGTGGCATCTATAAAATTGAAGGCAGTATTATTGTATTAGCTGTTAATTTAATTCTAATTACATACTTGTTTATATTAAATAAAAGAGTTTCTAGCCAATATGAATAAGCGTACTTCTACAATTAAGTATGATTGTGAAACTTCACATTTCTAAATGATCAAATTTTTTATGATCCGTTTTAATCATTTATTTTCAAAATAGATTTCCTTAATTTAAAGTAAAAATATAGGTATGCGAGTTATAATTGATCAAATTAGAGGGTAGCTCAAGTTTCAGTACTTGGAGCTACCCTTTTTGACATGTTACCCATTAATGTTTAATTTCTTCAATGACTTTTTCTTTTAAATCGGTGTCCATAGAGGAAAGCTTAACATTATTTGTAAGACGTTCTTTTAACTCTCGATCAGTCATAATGCCACGTTCCTCTAAGATTTGAACAAGAAGATTTAAAGTCATTAAATTTTTAATGTCTGCTGCCTTTGAATCCATATACACCCCTCCAAAAGTATAGTAAGCCTACTCTTTTAGTGTACTCCTATTTTGAAGGGACTGTATAAAATACTCAAAACAAAGCGAATATATTTCGTGTTCCGGAATATTTGGAACAATTCTAGCGTGTAAAAGTGAACTCTTTAATCTGTTTAAGTTTTAAACTATCTAAAGTCCTTATTTCATTTTTTTATTAAGAATAAAGTTTGATAAAGAGCAGCTAGTAAAGCAACAAAAAGCGTATCATCGGAGTCGAAAAGCTTAAAAGCTATACCAGTACGTACTAATTCAGTTTCTAAATTACTAGCACTTGCTATTTTTACATCATTGCAATATAAATAGGCGGTTGAGGTAAAATCCTTTTCAAAGCGAAAAACAAGTCCATCCATTGTAAATGAATAGGAGGATTCAAGTAGCTGCACGACCTTGTGTTGAATTGGTAGGGTTGTTCCATCTGGCATCACAAGAAGATGGCTAACCCCTTTTGTTAAGAGTGTTGATTGCACTTGAAAAAGCGGTGCTCCTAAGGGAGAGCGGGTTTCATAACGATGTGGTAAGGATTGCTGTGCAGCTACTAGCATAACAGCATTGATAACTTTTCCAACGGATGAACGTTCAACCTTTTGTAATACACATACTGCTTCATTTCGTTCATTAATAATAGGGATCTGTGTAAAGCTTTCGAATGCTTTCGGAAAGGTAAGTGTAAATGTAGCCATAAAAAGCCTCCAATCTACTAGACTATACGAGGAAGCCTAATCCTAGGTTTCATCATTTTATAAATATTATTTTGACATAAGAGATGAAAAAGAATGAACAAAAAATAGCTGACCATTATTACATTGATGGTCAGCTTTTTATCTTATTGAATGATTACTTCACCTGCAAGAGCACGTTTTTCTTGCTCTGGATCGAATTCTTTTTCCATTTTTGAAACAACAACTGTTGCAACACCATTACCAATTAAGTTTGTAACAGCGCGAGCCTCTGACATAAAACGATCGACACCGATTAACAATGCAATCCCTTCAACTGGAATCATAGGGAATGCCGCTAGCGTTGCCGCGAGTGTAATAAAGCCTGAACCCGTTACACCAGCCGCTCCTTTAGATGTTAGCATTAAAATAGCTAATAAGGTAATTTGATGCCAAATGTCTAATTCCACGCCATAAGCTTGTGCTATAAATATTGCTGCCATGGATAAGTAAATAGACGTACCATCTAAATTAAAGGAATACCCCGTTGGTATAACAAGACCAACGACTTGTTTAGAGCAGCCATAGTTTTCTAGTTTACGCATCATCGAAGGTAATGCTGATTCTGATGAGGATGTCCCAATAACGATAAAAATTTCATCTTTAATATATTTAATGAACTTAAAAATATTGAACCCAAAGTAACGTGTAATCAGACCGATAATGACTACGATAAAGATAAACATCGTGATATAAACTGACAGCATTAAAAATCCTAAGTTTCCAAGTGATTTAATACCAAAATTTCCGATTGTGTAACTCATGGCACCAAATGCACCAATAGGGGAAATCTTCATGACCATATTAACAATTTTAAAGAAAATATCTGCGACTTGTTCGAAAAAATTAATTACTGGTTTAGCTGGTTCACCAATTGCAGCGGCAGCTAGCCCAAATAAAACTGCTGAGAACAGGACTGGTAGTAATTCACCGTTAGCAAGTGCGCCAACAACATTATCAGGAATAATTTGCATGATAAATGCACCGAAGCCGTGTTCCGCGGCAGCAGCTTGTTGTGTATATTGAGACACATCTGCGGCGTTTGCAGCATCTGTATTAAAGCCCTTACCTGGCTGTACAATATTGACAACGAGTAGGCCAATCGCTAGTGCAAAAGTAGAGACAATCTCAAAATAAATTAAGGCTTTCCCTCCGATTTTTCCAACCTTTTTTACATCGCCCATACTCCCAATGCCAATAACAACTGTTAAGAAAATAATAGGAGCTATTAACATTTTAATTAATTTAATAAAAATATCGGCTAATATTTTTAGCTTCGCCCCAAACTCAGGGAACATGGCACCGACAATAATACCAAGTACAATAGCTATCAGTACTTGTACTGTTAAGTTTTTAAAATTTAAACGCATAAAGTTCTACCCCTCCAACCTTAGTGAAAATTGTGTGAACGCTTTCATGTGGTTATCATAGCTGAAATTTTCCGACAATAGTTTTTATGACCGTAATGTTTCTATTGTTCATTTTGTTCATTTTTAGTTGAAGAGTGTATGAAACCAGTGTTTGCAAGGATAAATACTGTTTTATAGTAGATTTGAAATTGAAGAATCTATTATAATACAAAAGAAAAAATCCTCACGATTTGTGAGGATTTATCATTAATGAACAAAAGTATTAAGGAGAAACGATTTTTTCAATTCTCGATAAGACATCATCATTTTGTATATTGGTTTTATAAAAGTCATAGACAGGTGTAAGCTTTTCTTTAAATCGTTGTCGTTCCTCACTACTCATCGTGGAAATTTCAAAGCCTTCTTGTTGCTCTAGCTTTCGTAGATCCTTTTCATTCATAATAACGGCTTGTTCAAATTGCCAATCTGTCGTGTCCTTCATAGCCTCCATAATCTGCTTTTGAATCTTTACAGGTAGAGACTTCCAAAAGTTTTCATTCATAAGAACAGCATACCCTAAAATCCCATGCTTTGTTAATGTCATATGTTTTTGTACCTTATAGAAGCCTTTAGAGTAAATATTAGATGCTGTATTTTCCTGTGCATCGATGGCATGTGATTCAAGATCCGTAAACACCTCACTAAAGGAAATAGGAATAGGCGTTGCTCCAACAGCCTCAAATTGCTTCTCAAGTGTTTTACTTGGCATTGTTCTGATACGTAAGCCTTTTAAATCCTCAAATGTATGAATAGGGTAATCGACAGAGGTTAAATGCTTAAAGCCATTGTGCCAAAAGCTAAGTCCCTTTATTTGAAAGGGTTCAAGCTCATTTAATAGCTGTTCGCCAATTGAGCCGGTAAGAACTTCATGGACTTCATCATCCGTATTAAAGAGGTAGGGTAAATCTAGAACTTGCCAGTTTGGTACATAGGCTGTCATTTTAGAGAAAGTAGGGATAATCATTTCTACTTCTCCATTTTGTAATGCTTGAAACTCATTTTCATCATTAAACAAGGAGGAGTTTGGGTAAACATGTACCTTTACTTCACCATTTGTTTTTTCCTCAACAAGCTCTGCGAATTTACTTGCAGCCTGTCCCTTCGGCGTATTTTCTGCTACTACATGACTTAAATGAATGGTAATTTGTGTATCCAAGCCTTTTTGTTCATCGTCGTAGGGGAGGGGGTTAGCGAATAGTAGACCTTGTTGTACGCCAATCGCTATTGTTAACAGTAAAACGGTTGCTATTGTTCCAATAATAAATTTTTTCATCTATTACACCCAATTAATTCGTATTTTCTGATGTTTTTGTTATTCTAACATATGAAGTAAGCTAAAATATAGGTAGAGGGAGGCGTTTTACATCTTGAAATTTCAAAAGTTATCAATGAGAAGAAAAATCATGTCTCTAACTTTTTTTATTCTCATGCTTTCCTTTAGTATTGGTGGTACATTTTTGCTAGGATTCGTAATGAATGAGCAGAAGGATAAGCTTGGAAATCAGGCATTGCTTGTGGCAAAAACCGTATCACAGCTTCCTGAATTGAAAACATATATTACCAGTCTTGATTTTAATGAGGCAACAACGCATATTAATCCGGTTGTAGACGAAATACGTGATATAAATGGTGCACAATATATTGTTGTTTTAGACATGCAAAGACGCAAGTATTCCCATCCGAATTCAGAGGAAATAGGTCGAATTTCGCAATCAGGAGATTTAAATGCAGCCTTTTCTGAACATTATTATACATCAATTGCACATGGTGAGCATGGTGATATGGTGCGTGCATTTGTACCTATTATGAATAATGAGGGAAAACAATTAGGCGTCGTGATAGTAGGTTATAGTGTTTTAACGATTGCTGAATTACTACAATCTATCCAAAAGGAATTAATCATTACAATCTTCTTGTCTCTTCTATTTAGTGCATGGGGTGCCCATAATTTAGGGCTTCATATGAAAAAGCAAATGTTTGGGTTAGAGCCGCATGAAATTGCTAAAATGTATGTGGAGCGAACAGAAACCTTTAATGCCATGCATGAAGGAATTATCGCGATAGATAATGATTTAACGATAACTATTTTTAATGAAAAAGCATGTGATATATTAAGTGTTTATGACCAACCGTCGACATTAATTGGAAAGAAAATTTATGAGGTATTACCTGACACACGCTTACCAGAAATTTTGGAACTTGATCAGCCTCTTTTCAATCGTGAGCTATATATTAATGGACATAGTATTATGAGCAATCGTATTCCAATACAAGTCAATGGAAAAACAGTTGGAGCGGTGGCCATGTTTAAGGATCGTACAGAAGTGAAAAAGCTTGCAGAGGAATTAACTGGTGTAAAGGCATTTGTACAGGCATTGCGTGTACAAACACATGAGCATAAAAATAAACTGCACACCATTGCTGGACTTTTACAGCTTGGACATCATGAGCAGGCACTATCTTATTTAACGCAAGTGAAGGAAGAACATGATGAAATTACAAATTTCTTAAATGAACGAATTAAAAATGAAAATATTTCAGGCTTATTACTTAGTAAGATTTCCTATGCAAAAGAGCAGGGAATTCGATTAGAGATAGATCGAGAAAGTCGACTGACTGAATTTCCGAAAAATTTAGATCATCATGATTTTGTCATTTTATTTGGTAATTTAATCGAAAATGCTTTTGATGCATTAAGAGATACGCAACTGGATGAAAAAATTGTGCATGTGTCTGTTGATGAAGATGAAGATGTATTGGCAATCTTAGTAACAGATAATGGTATAGGCATGACAGAAGAGGTAAGGACCCATATTTTTGATAATGGCTTTTCGACAAAAGAGAAAAAGGGGCGAGGTATTGGTCTGTATTTAATCCAAGATATTGTACAAAAGGGGCAGGGGGATATTGAGGTTATTAGTGAGCCTCATAAAGGAACCAGCTTTTTGATAACATTTTATTTTTCCTAAAGCCCGGAGTTATAAGTGATTAAACTGAAAGCTCTTCGCTTAAATGAGTGACCACTTAATAGGAGAGTATCGACTACGCAAAAAAAGATAGTAAATAACCAACGACTTAATCCAACTAGAAAAATTACGGTATACGGAGGGTTGACAGTGACACAGATAAGGGTGCTCTTAATAGAAGATGATCCGATGGTGCGAGAGGTGAATCGTCAATTTATTGAAAAGGTAGCGGGGTTTGAAGTGATAGGTCAAGCCTCAAATGGTGTCGAGGGAATAGCTCAAATACGTAAGCTTGCACCTGATTTAGTATTCATGGATATTTTTATGCCAGAGCAGGATGGAATTACGAGTTTGCGAAAAATACGTGAACTTAAATTGCCAGTGGATGTTATCACTGTAACTGCTGCAAATGATATGAAAACGGTGAAACAGATTTTGCATCTAGGCGTTTTCGATTATATTATGAAGCCCTTTTCGTTTGAACGCGTGCAGGGAACACTTGAAAATTATTTGCGTTTTAAAAGACAGATGCAAACAGAGCGTGAGCTGACACAGGGAGAACTTGATCAGTTATTCCATTATCAGGGTGTGCAAAATGAGATTGAGCACCCGACTATGATGCACTTAGAAAAAAACTTGCCAAAAGGTTTTAATAGAGCAACACTCGAAAAAGTTATGCACTATTTGCATTCTGTAGAGGGAGCATCTGCTGAAGGAGTTGCAAGTGGTGTAGGCATCGCTCGTGTTACAGCTCGGAGATATTTAGATTATTTAGAGAAGCAAGAAGAGATTACGATGGATGTGCATTATGGGGGTATAGGTCGTCCTATCAATTATTATTTTAGCAAATAACAAAAAAACCTGATTGTGTTTAGGCAATCAGGTTTTAAGTATTTTAGTAGGGCATAATTTTTTCTACAGGCTTTGGTGTCTTAATTTTTGGCAAAATTTTATCTAGTGTAACTGTACGTTTAATGACGTGTGTAGTTTCATCATGTTCTTCGAATTGTTCAAGGAATGAAATGACCTCTTTCACAATCGGTGTAGGCGTTGAAGCACCTGCTGTGACAGCAACAGTATTAATGTTTGTTAACCATTCAACTTTTAGTTCAGAAACATCTGCAATTCGATAGGATGGTGTCCCTGCGATTTCAACAGACACCTGTGTTAAACGATTTGAGTTATTGGATTTTGGATCACCTACAACAATAAGTAAACCGGCTTCCCCTGCCTGTTTAGCAACGGCTTCTTGGCGTACCTGTGTTGCTAAACAGATTTCTTTATGCACTTCAATATGTGGGAATTTTTCTTTTAAACTATCCATTAAATGAGCAACATCCCATTGACTCATAGTTGTTTGATTGGTTACCAGTAATTTATCATTCGTTAAATTTAATGCATCAATATCATTGGAAGATTGCACTAAATGTACATGCTCTGGTGCAACGCCGATTGCTCCTTCAGGTTCGGGATGTCCTTTTTTACCAATATAAATAATATCATAGCCTTGTGCTGATTTTTCACGAATTAAATCGTGTGTAACTGTTACGTCAGGACATGTAGCATCAATGGATACTAACCCTTTTTGCTTCGCAATTTCACGAATTTCAGGTGAAACGCCATGCGCTGTGAAAATAACAGTGCCAGTTTCAACCTGTTTTATGATTTCTAAACGATTATCACCATCTAATGTGATGATGCCATCCTCTGCAAAGGCATCTGTGACATGTTTATTATGCACAATCATTCCTAAAATGTAGATAGGTCTTGGTAATGTTTTATCGAGTGCGGCGTTACGAGCGATAACCATCGCATCAACAACACCGTAGCAATAGCCACGTGGATTAATTTTTAATACTTGCATGGTTGTGACTCCTTTCAAGCTTACCTACCTACATTATAACGGACGGGAGCGACGAATACAAAGAAACGTTCATCTACATAGGTGGCTGGAAAATACGTGGTTTGGATGGGATTGGATCTGGCGGAGTGAATGATGCATTTTGTCGAGAAGACCTTCCACTTTTTGCAGAACCTGCTCCATCACTTGCTGTAGCTTTAGCGGCCCCAGCCTTATCTCCTGTAGATGGAAGACCTTGAAACCCTTTATACAATTTTAATAGAGAGGGAATATTTTTTACCATAGGCATGGCTTGCTGTATATAGGGTGTATAGGTTTTGGCTGAATTGAACAAGCTATTTGCTTGCTGTAAGAATGAGCCGATCTTAGAGGCTCCTTGAACTGGCGGCATCGGCATTTGCCCTCCGAAAGTCCCTATTCCGCTAGACATTGGAAAGCCACCCGGAATTCGTGGTTGAACTGGGAAGCCTCCAGGAGGTAAAAAGGACTGCGGTGACATTTGTTGTGTTGGCATTGGCATTTGCATGGGCATTCTCATGCCGCCGGGATACATTGGGAACTGATAGGGTTGTCGAAATACCATAATGAACTCCTTTCAATACTTGTTTATCATTGATGACATACCTGATTATAGTTATGATATGCAGATGGCTATGCTAGCGTTCGACAAAGACAAAGAAAACACACGACCAATAATGGCCTCTGTTCATCGTACCTATATATTTATCATTACATAGGTATATTTCTTAAATCGTCACATTTTTTCCACTTTTCTGTCGACTTGCGGGAGTATAATGGATTACTAGTAACTACTTTCCTATAGAATAGAAAAGAACTTGTAGGATTTATGTAAATATTTCGTAAAGGTATTTTTGTTAGAATAGTATAGAGGAATCTTGAATAGGAGGTATTTTGTGTCAATTAAAATGAGAAGTATGGTGTCATTTGGTCTGATTGTATTATTAGTGCTAATTATGGGGTTTTTTCAGCAACAAAATGCCAAATCCCAATTAGATCAAATACACTTAATGAGGGAAAAGACATTGCAATCAGCACTGCTAGCAGATGAGATGAAGCTGGCGGTGGTTCAGGTTCAGCAATACTTGACAGATATTAGTGCTACAAGAGCACTAGACAATTTAGATGATGGATTTGAGCAGGCAGAAAAATATAGTAAAATTTTTAATCAAAATTTAGAACAGCTGAAAAGTTTACATCCTCAAAATGAGGAAAAACTAAATGCTATTAAAATAGCATTTGATCACTATTATAGCACTGGTCAAGAAATGGCTAATAGCTATATTCAAGGGGGACCTCAGCAGGGAAATAAGATTATGCTGGAATTTGATACGACATCTGTTGAAATCAATGAAAAAGTAGAAATATTCCAACAAGAAAGCATTACCCAAATGGAAAATTCTTTAGCCGATGTTGAAAAACTTATAGATGATAATAAGCAATGGTTTTTATGGATATTCGGTATTATTGTCCTGATTTGTATTATAGTCGGCTTTATACTTGTACGTTCCATTCTTGTTCCAGTACATAAATTAACTTCTGCTGCGGAAGTAATTGCTAAAGGTGATTTGTGTCAAAAGGATATAGAGGTTAGAACAAATGATGAAATTAGGATTTTAGCAGATTCCTTTAATTTAATGAAAACTAATTTACATTCTTTGATACGTAGTATGACTGCTAATGTTGAGCATACTACTTCATCAGCTGAACAATTAGCTGCAAGTACAGATGTCATTTCTGATTCCTCTAATGATGTTGCAAACTTAGTAGAGGAGATGGCAACAAATGATCATCAAGCAGCGGCCACTGGTCGTGAAAGTTCGATTGCAATGGATGAAACAGCTCGAGGCGTTCAACGTATAGCGGAGGCTACGCAAATGCTCCATTCAAAAGCTATAGATACACAGACTATTGCGAACGATGGCGAAAAAACGTTGCATATCGCAGAAAATCAAATAGCACTCATCCAGGAATCATCTAATAAGACAAATGAGCGTATTAAGCAGCTAAATAGACAATCAGCTGAAATCGTCCATATTACGAAAGTAATAACGGATATTACCGAACAAACGAATCTTCTAGCATTAAATGCTGCTATTGAGGCAGCGCGTGCTGGTGAGCATGGTAAAGGCTTTGCAGTTGTAGCTGATGAGGTACGCAAGTTAGCGGAGGAATCGAAAGCATCTGCCAATCAAATTGTTGATTTGATTGCACTAATTCAGCAGGAAATGAAGGAAGTAGATAAGGCTGTAGGTGTAACGGTATTAAATGTAGATGAGGGAGTCACATTTATTCAAAATGCACAAAAATCTTTCGATGAAATTCTACATGCCATTCGTGAGATGACAGGTCAAATTGAAGATGTTTCAGCCTCCACACAGCAAATATCAGCAAGCACTGAAGAAATGGCTGCATCGGTCAATGAAATGTCCAACTCTGCCGTACAAGCTGCACAGCAATCCGAAACAATTGCCTCAACAATTGAGGAGCAAGCAGCAACGATTGAAGAAATAAATGCCGTTGCAAAATCATTAAGTGAAGAGGCTCTGACAGTGAAGGAAGAAATCAATAAATTTAAAATTTAGGTAGGACTGGAGATTATTAAAATCTGTTATTACTTTTTATCTTGATTCAGCAGAATACTCCCACCTCTATAGGTGGCGAGATGAATGCGATTTTTTTCCTATTCAGTGGGCGTACAAACGCCCGCTGAATCAGAGGAACTCAGGTTAGATCTTCACATCCTGTGAAAACGCCTGAGTGACCAACATCGTGTTGGCCTAAAGCCCTTGACGGATGTCACGGATTTTGAAGAGGAGCTTTTCGAGCGAGCTCGAAAAAAATCCGGAATCAATTACGCCCCAGCGTAATTGATTCAAGCGAGGAGGTTCCAAAAAATTTGGGTGTTGTGGCAAAATGAAAGTGATTTCTTTCGTGTTATGTGAGGGCTTTTATTTTGTCGAATACATAAGGAAATCTTTATTTTAAGGGGAGATTGCTGAATTGATGAGACTATGTGCACGATTGACTAGTATTTGTGCTAGATAGAAGGCTACTTGTACTTAATAGAATGTCCGTTATTAGTTTTAACTAAATTTTCACTGTAAATGTATTGCTTTTTCCTACAGAGCAATACTTTGGATTAGAATAACTTGATTCATTGACATAATAGTTTTCAACAACATGAAGCGAGGTAGTTCCAAACATTTTTGGAATTACCTCGCTATATTTTTTTAGAAAATATCTTCGTTTTACATTATTCTTCATCATGACAGCGTAGCATTCTGTACCCGACACGAACATGGGTCTGAATTAACTTTGGATTAGCGGGGTCGTTCTCTATTTTTTTGCGAAGCGTTGCCATGAAAACTCTAAGGCTAGGGACATCCGATTGGAGAACATTGTGCCAAATTTCCTTTAAAATAAAATTATGTGTTAATACTTTGCCAACATGCTTAGATAAAATGACCAACAGCTTATATTCTATTGGTGTCAAATGCACCTCTTTACTATTGACAAACACTGTATTTGCTAAATAGTTTATTTGTAAATGGCCGTTCTCAAAGATAGAGGGTTCATTTTCTAGCTGGTGCTCATACATCATTCTTCGCAGTGCTACTCGTATGCGTGCTAGTAACTCCTCAACACTAAAAGGCTTAGTGACATAATCATCTGCACCAGCATCCAATGCATTTATTTTATCTTGTTCTTCACCACGCGCACTGACAACAATAATAGGGGTTTGGGTCCAGCTTCTAATCTTTGTAATAAGCTCTACACCATCCATGTCCGGTAGTCCTAAATCCAGGATGATTACGTCTGGCTTCATAGTAAGAGCCTTTTGCAATGCACTGTTCCCATCATATGCGATGTCGAATTCATAGTGCTGTGTAGCTAATGTCATCTTGATTAAATTACCAATGGCTAGGTCATCTTCGACTACAAGAATTCGTTTATTCATGGAACATCATTACTCCTTTTTTAGTGAAAAATGAAAGATAGTGCCCTGTGGTTGATTATCTAATACATGTATTTCGCTGCCATGTAATTTTAAAATGGTTTGACAAAGTGCCAAGCCTAATCCTAGACCTCTTCGACTATCGCTACGCTGTATTTTTCCGGTTGTAAAAGGCTCAAAAAGCGTTTCTTTTATCGCATCATCAATACCTGGTCCATCATCAGAAATAGCGAAATCTACTAAACCACCAGATTCTTTTACTAGTATCGTAATCACACTACCGGGAGGTGTATAGGTCAATGCATTATCAATGATATTAATCAGAACCTGAATGATTAGTCGTGCATCCATAAAAGCAAATAAGAATTCTGGTTCAATTTGATAGGATATTTTATGAGTATTATTTAGACGAACGACATGGCAAAGAGCCTCTTGTATAATTTCTTCTACAAGTTCCAAATGCATCTCTAAAGCGAATTGTCCATTCTCCAATTTTGAAACAGCGAGTAAGTTTTCAACCATTTGTACAAGCCATTTTGAATTTTTATAAATATCTTCATATAATTTGTTTTTTTCATTATCTGGAATATAATTTGCATTCGTCAATAAAATATCCGCATTTCCGGAAATAGCTGTAAGTGGTGTTCTTAAATCATGTGAGATAGCACGTAAAAGGTTAGCACGCATTTGTTCCATTTCCGCATCTCTAGCTACTTCTACATTGAGCTTCTGTAAATACCATTTATCGAGCGCAAACGAAAAATCATTGATAATAGCATGCAAAATATTACGCTCAAATGCAGGTAATGGTGATTGCTTTGACAGTGCAATGCCAATAACACCCTTCACATATCCATTTGATATAACGGGTAAATAGTAGGCACTTACTTCTGGAAATATATCAGTTGAAACACCTGCTACATGCTTATTATTAATAACCCAACTCACCACCCCATGCTCATTAGGATTTTCAAAAAGGGAGGATACTTTCTTATTTTCGCTATTTGACATGCTCTCTGTATGAAAAAACATTGATTTAACAATGGTGTTATTTTCTATTTCAAAGAATTGTACGGGCTTTTCTACTAGCCTAACAATTTGTACCATACCCTCCGTAATAATTTCATCTATCGTTTTAGCGTGTTGGAGCCTCCGATTTATATCAAGCAGCACCTCCATTCGATAAGATTTCCGCACAGCTATCATCGTTTGCTTTTTTATTTTTTTTGTTAAGCTACTTGTGATGAACCCTGAAAGGAACATGATTACAAAGGTCATTGGATAATCTCGATGATAGGCATCAAATGAGAATCGTGGTTCTGTAAATAAGTAATTAAAAAGTAATACAGCGGTGATGGAGCTAATAATGCTCATTATCCAACCCGATGACCAGATAGCAAGCATTAAAACACCTAAAATATAAATCGTAATGACATTTGATTCACTAATACCAAGTGAATATAAATACAAGCCGATAATGGATACAAAGCCAAATATGAAAATCATTTTTAACAAGTCAAGCCAGTCAAATGACCACTGTATATTTATTTTTTGTAGATAGAATTGTTCATTTTCCTGATCTGGTACTATATGAATAGCTAAATTTGGTACAAATTCAGTCAGTTGATCGCTGATTTTTGTGCTTGGTTGCCACCATCTTTTTCTCATGCTTGTTCTACCGATGACCAATTTTGTCACACCGCTAATTTGAGCATAATTAGCAAGGGCTGCTGCTATATCATCCTCTTGAACAATGACCACATGACCACCAAGCTGTTCAACAAGCTTTATATGCTGCTGCAATCGCTCTGAGTTTGCGGTTGTCCTATCGCTTTCCTGTACCCTTTGTACATAAAGAGCAGTGAATTTGCCATGCAATGCCTGAGAAAGTCTTGCGGCATTTCGAATAACCTTGGCATTTGTAGGAGAGCTACTAATACCAACAAGTATATGCTCTTCAATCTGTACAGAATGTTTCATTGATTCGTTGCTGTTAATTTGTTTATAGTTAATCGTATCAGCGGCTCTACGTAGTGCAATTTCTCGAAGAGCTATTAAATTTTGCTTAGAAAAGAAAGATTGTAGGGCTTTTTCAGCTTGTTGCTTGCTATAAATTTTGCCATCCTGTAGACGTTGAATTAACTCATCGGGTTCAAGATCCACAATTTTTATTTGTGCAGCCTGATCAATTAAGTAATCTGGTATGCGTTCCCGTACCTTGATGCCAGTTATTTCTTCTACCAAATCATGAAGACTTTCAATATGTTGAATATTTACAGTTGTATAGACATGAATACCCTTTGCAAGTAATTCTTCTACATCTCCAAAGCGCTTCTTGTGTCGCATTGTTGGTACATTACTATGTGCTAATTCATCAATAAGAACAATTTCTGGTTTACGACTTAATACTGCATCAATATCTAATTCCTGAAAGGCTTTCTCCTTATACCTTATTTTTTTTGTAGGAATTTGCTCAAGCCCTTCGAGTAAGGCTAATGTTTCTGGACGAGGATGAGGCTCTACATAGCCAACCACCACATCTTTACCAAGCGTTTGAGCCTGATGTGCTGCATCTAGCATTGCATAGGTTTTCCCTACGCCAGCAGCATAGCCAAGAAAAATTTTGAGCTTTCCAATAACGTGTTCCTCCTGTTGAAGCCTCGCTAAAAATGTCTCTGGAGCTGGTCGATCTTGTTCCATCATCCTTCACCTCATTTGTATTATAGCGCTATCTTCCATTAAGAAAGTATTAAGATTTCCGCCCTTTATAGTTTCTTAATAGAAAAAACGATTTCCTAACACTACATTAATCTGAAAGTAAGTATGATGAGAGCATCCTAATAACGAAAGGGGTTTTAATTGTTGGACTTATCTATGATTGGTTTACTAATAATCAACTTTGCATGTCTTTATGCGTTAACAGCATGGTGCTTTAAGCTAGTGAAAGAAAAGTAAGGAGGGTGAATTGAATGTGGATTTTTATGGGGATTGTACTTGTATTCCTTTTTGGTTATCTAGGGCATGCATTACTATATCCTGAAAATTATTAATTGGCTTATAGGAGGTTGCATTATGTGGCAAATAGCCATTGTATTAATTATTTATGTACCACTCGTTATCGTTACAGGTCATTATTTATACCGGGTGGCAATGCAGCATAGAACCTGGATTGATCCAATCATGGATAGATATGATGGGTTTATTTATAAACTTTGTGGTATTAAAAGAGTGGATATGACAGGTAAACAATATGTGCTCTCTTTAATCCTATCAAATGCCTATATGGTGTTTATTGGCTATATTCTATTACGAATTCAAGCAATCTTGTTTTTAAATCCAAACAAGATTGACAATATGGAAGCATCACTATCTTTTAATACTATTATTTCATTTATGACGAATACAAATCTTCAGCATTATAGTGGTGAATCAGGGCTTAGTTATTTATCACAAATGCTTATCATTATTTTTATGATGTTTACATCTGCAGCTAGTGGTTATGCAGCGTGTATGGCATTCTGTCGTCGTATTGTGGCTAAAACGGATACGATCGGTAATTTCTTTGTAGATTTTGTTCGTATCATTACAAGGATATTAATACCACTTTCTATAGTAGTTTCCGTTATTTTGGTATCACAGGGTACACCACAAACCCTCAAAGCCAATCAAACTGTACAAACAATAGAAGGGAAATTACAAGATATTGCACTAGGACCGGTAGCTTCACTTGAGTCTATTAAGCATATAGGAACAAACGGTGGTGGTTTTTATGGAGCAAATTCTACTACTCCATTTGAAAATCCAACGGTCATTTCAAATATGATTGAAATGCTGTCAATGATGCTATTGCCTGGAGCCTGTGTAGTAGCATTTAGCTTAATGATAGCTTCTAGAAAAAAGAAGCCCATATTTGGCAAGCAGGGGTTAGCTATTTTTGTAGCAATGACCATGTTGTTCCTTGTTGGATTAGTGACTGTCTATGTATCGGAGCGAACAGGTAATCCCATTATGAATGAACTGGGAATCACACAACAACTTGGTAGTATGGAGGGCAAGGAGATGCGCTTTGGGGTGGCGCAGTCTGCATTATTTACAACGGTGACCACAGCTTTTACAACTGGATCTGTCAACAATATGCATGATACGTTAACTCCGCTAGGTGGGCTTGTACCGATGTTTAATATGATGCTAAATGTTGTCTTTGGTGGTAAGGGCGTTGGTCTGATGAACATGATGATGTATGTGTTGCTAACAATCTTCATTGCTTGTTTGATGATTGGTCGAACACCTCAATTTTTAGGCAAGAAAATTGAAGAGAAGGAGATGAAGCTTATTGCTCTTTGTATTCTAATTCATCCCGCCATTATCCTGCTATTTTCAGCTCTTGCTGTTGCTTTACCACAGGGCGTAGCAGGGATAACGAATCCAGGTGCACATGGATTATCACAGGTACTCTATGAATTTGCTTCTGCTTCAGCAAACAATGGCTCGGGCTTTGAAGGACTATCCGACAACTCCATATTTTGGAATGTCACAACAGGTCTGGCTATGTTCTTTGGTCGTTATGTAACGATTATCATTCAACTAGCAATCGCATCCTTACTGGCTAAAAAAATGTGGCATCGTGATTCTATAGGAACGTTGAAAACGGACAATACCATGTTTACATTTCTACTTATGGCAATTGTTTTAATGATTGGTGCTCTGACATTTTTACCTGCGATTGCACTGGGACCAATCACTGAGCACTTACAACTTTATGCGTAATGAGGAGAGACACGTATGGAAACTGAAAGAAAAATCTTTATCACTGGCACTATGCTAAAAAGCGCTTTGATAGATGCGTTAAAAAAATTTCATCCGATATATATGCTAAAAAATCCTGTAATGTTTGTAGTAGAGGTGGGATTTTTGTTTGTTCTGCTTTTAGCTCTATTTCCAGCTCTTTTTGGCGGTGAAATAACAGAACATGAGAGACTCTATAATGCAATTGTGGCAACCATTCTTTTTATTACTATTTTATTTGCGAATTTTGCGGAGTCGATTGCAGAGGGAAGAGGAAAAGCACAGGTTGAAACCTTAAAAAAGACGAAAACCGTGACACAGGCCCGTGTTTTGCTAAAAGATGGTTCTGAAATAATGAAACAGGCACATGAATTAAAGAAGGGCGATATCGTGTTAGTTCAAGCAGGAGAGGTTATACCAAACGATGGAGAGGTCATCGATGGAATAGCTACTGTAGATGAATCGGCGATAACAGGTGAATCTGCACCAGTAGTCAAAGAGCGTGGGGGTGATTTTTCTTCAGTGACAGGTGGAACGACTGTTACAAGCGATTGGCTAATGATTGAAATTACTTCAATGCCTGGTGAATCATTTTTAGATAAAATGATAACGCTTATTGAAGGTGCTAGTCGTAAAAAAACGCCAAATGAGGTGGCTCTCAATACGCTTTTAGTAAGCTTAACGATTATTTTTTTACTAGTGGTTGTATCACTTTATCCTATGACAACTTATTTAAACGTGCCTATTTCGATCGCAACATTAATTGCTCTGACAGTCTGCTTAATTCCAACAACAATTGGTGGATTATTATCTGCTATCGGTATTGCGGGAATGGATAGGGTGACACAGTTCAATGTTATTGCCATGTCAGGAAGAGCTGTAGAGGCATGTGGGGATGTGGATATATTAATCTTAGATAAAACAGGCACAATCACTTATGGGAATCGCATGGCTTCTGAATTTCTGCCTGTAATAGGTGTGAAAAATAAAGATTTAGTGCAAGCATCTTATTTTAGTTCATTAACAGATGACACACCTGAAGGGAAGTCTATCCTATCACTAGCATGCGAATTAGGTGTGAATACTGATAATGAAGAACAAATCATAAAAAATAGTACACATATCCCATTTACAGCACAGACAAGAATGAGTGGATTAGATCTGCAGGATGGAACAAAAATTCGAAAAGGTGCCTATGATACGATTAAACAAGAGTGTATCTATGCAGGGCATAGTGTTCCAGCGAATTTAGATCAGCTTATTCATCGAGTATCCTCTGTTGGTGGGACACCTCTAGTAGTAGCAGTAAACCAGAAAATTATAGGTGTTATTTATTTAAAGGATGTGGTCAAGGCTGGATTAAAGGAACGCTTTGAACAGCTACGAGCAATGGGAATTAAAACAATCATGTGTACAGGAGATAACCCCCTGACCGCAGCAGCTATTGCAAAGGAAGCGGGGGTGGATAGCTTTATTGCAGAAAGTAAACCTGAGGACAAGATTCAAGTCATAAAAGATGAACAGGCACAAGGAAAAGTAGTAGCGATGACTGGTGATGGGACGAATGATGCACCAGCATTGGCACAAGCAAATGTAGGACTCGCTATGAATTCAGGAACGAATGCAGCGAAGGAAGCTGCTAACATGGTGGATTTAGATTCAAATCCTACTAAAATTATTGAAGTAGTTGAAATTGGGAAGCAGTTACTTATGACCCGAGGTGCCCTCACAACATTTAGTATCGCAAATGATATGGCAAAATATTTCGCCATAATCCCAGCAATGCTAATGGTTGCTGTTCCAGAGATGAATGAGCTAAACGTGATGCAACTGAATTCGCCCTCAAGTGCTATTATTTCCGCATTACTATTCAATGCGATTATCATACCTCTGCTCATTCCTGTTGCCATGAAAGGGGTTAAATACAAGCCTATGAGTGCTTCAAAGCTACTAAATAAAAACTTATTCGTTTATGGACTAGGAGGCATCATAGCTCCTTTTATCGGCATAAAGTTGATTGATGTTATGATAGCACCCCTGTTTCAGATGTTTGGACTATAGGAGGAAGAGAGATGCATAAATTTTTTGAGAATACAAAGCAAGCAATATTGATTACGTTCACAATGTTTCTTCTTTGTGGCTTTATTTATCCATTGGCAGTAACTGCATTAGCACAAGGAGTGTTTCCGCACAAAGCAAACGGTAGTTTAATAGAAGTTGATGGGCAAGCTAGAGGTTCAGAATTAATCGGTCAGGCATTTTTAGAGCCCGCCTATTTCTGGGGACGAGTGTCATCAGTAAATTATAATGTGTACACAAAAGAGGATACAATTCCTAATGAAAATGGTCAGTTGAATTATAGTGGTGTTAGCTCAGGCTCCTTTAATTATGCACCAACAAATCCTGAATTAAGGAAAAGAATTGAAGCAGATATCGAGAAATTTTTACTAGCCAATCCTGCTGTTGAACGACAGGATATTCCTGCCGATTTAATGACGGCCTCTGGTTCAGGGCTAGATCCCCATATCAGTGTAAAGGCTGCAGAAATACAAATCCAGCGTATTGTTCAAGCAAGTGGTCTTTCAGAACAGGAGATTAGAAATATTATAGCTACTTATACAGAAAAACGAGTACTGGGGATTTTTGGGGAAAATAAGGTCAATGTTCTTATGGCTAATCTAGCAATCATGAAGAAAATAGAGGAAAGAAAAGAGTAATCCATTAAAAACAGGTAGAGAAGCGCTTGGGTCTTCTCTACCTGATATATAGTTAAGCTTGAGAATTTACTAGAATTTTAATATGGTTTTTCTCTTTCATTAAAGCTTCGAAGCCTTCTGTCACTACTTCATCTAATGCAATACGTTTTGTTACGAGCTTCTCAGCAGGGAAGTAACCTTGTGTCATTAATTCCATAACAGCCGGGAAAATATCACGGTACGCAATAATTCCTTTTACAGTACGCTCTGAAAGAACAATATTGTTTGGCAGAATAGAAGCTGCTGTTTCCCAAATTGAAACAATAATTGTTTCACCTTCAAATGATGTTGAATCAATGGCTTGCTGTAACACTACAGGAACACCAGTAACTTCAAATGCAACATCAACGCCACCGCTTGTTAATTCATGTAGTCGAGCAACTACATCCTCGTCCTTTGGATTGATAACAGCTGTTGCGCCTAATTCTAACGCTTTTGCTGCACGCTCTGCTGAAAGCTCTACTGCATAAATTTCAGATGCTCCAGCTGCACGTAATGCCTCAATCACTAATAATCCAATTGGTCCTGCGCCAAAGACAGCCGCTTTATCGCCAGCCTTTAGCTTACTTTGACGTACAGCATGTAGGGCTACCGCTGCAGGCTCTACAAGCGCACCTTGTTCATAGGAAAGTCCCTCTGGCATTTTGTGTACCATTTTTTCGTCAACCATCGTAAATTCAGAGAAGCCACCGCCACCGCCAGATAGACCGTGGAAACCTAAGTGCTTACAGATATTGTATTTGCCTTTTTTACAAGCAGCACATTCGCCACATGCAAGAATAGGCTCAACAACAACAGGATCTCCTACCTGTACTTTGGAAACGCCTTCACCGATTTCTACAACTTCACCTGAGAACTCATGTCCCATCACGATTGGTGCAATATCTTTACTTACATAGTGAGGTTGTTCCACTGGGATGAATATAGGGCCAGCTGCATATTCATGTAAATCACTGCCACAAATTCCTGTCCAATGTACTTTAATTTTCACTTTCCCAGGTGCAATAACTGGTTCTTCAATGTTTTCTACACGGATGTCTTTTGCTTTATACCATCTTGCTGCTTTCATGATAAAATCAACCTCCTCTAATGTCTTACTTCCTCATCATAACATGTGGTAATTATTCAAATCATTAGTTTGCAATAAATTGACATAAAAAATACGAATACTTAGCTTTTTTCAATGATATTGTAGCACTTTTTTGATTGCATCTTAACGGTATTTACAGTACCTTTGATAAGGGTTTTATTGTAACGATAATAAAACTAAAAAATAATGTTCATGCTAAAGTTTAATAGGCCGTTAATATACCTAAAAGTTGAATCATGATACAATGGGAAAGATGATTAGGAGGAACGAAGGATGTCAAAATATACTGATTATAATTTTCAGCCATTTTTGCAGGACGCAATAGCAAAATTAGGCTTTACAGAACCGACGCCAATTCAAAAGGAAATTATTCCGCTACTATTAAAGGGAAAAAGTGCAATCGGACAGGCACATACAGGAACAGGAAAAACACATAGCTTTTTAATTCCAATTGTGCAGCGTATTAATTCGGATAAACAAGAAGTACAAGCTGTTATTACTTCACCTACACGTGAGCTTGCACAACAAATCTTTGATGCGTTAAATCAATTAATAGAAGGAACAGCGATTCAAGCAAAACTATTTATTGGGGGTACAGACAAACAACGCTCCATTGATAAGTTAAAAACACAGCCACAAATTGTTGTTGGGACACCTGGACGTATTCGTGATCTCGTTTCTGCGCAGGCGTTATTTGTGCATACGGCATCAATTTTAGTTGTCGATGAGGCTGACCTAGCCTTTGATATGGGCTTTATCGAGGAGATTGATGGCTTTGCTTCTCAAATGCCAGAGAATCTTGAAATGTTTGTATTCTCAGCAACTATTCCAGAAAAACTTCAGCCTTTCTTAAAGAAATATATGGAAACACCTGTCCACGTCCATATGAATGATAAACGACCAGTGGCAGAAGGCATTGATTTTGTGCTTGTACCAGTTCGCTCAAAATCACGGAACAAGCGCTTATTGGATGTTATAGAAGGAATCAATCCATTTTTAGCTGTAATTTTTACAAATACGCGTAAAACGGCAGAGCAAGTTGCAGGCTACTTAAATGAAAACGGTATTCGCTGTGGTCAAATACATGGTGATTTAAGTCCACGTGATCGTAAGAAGATGATGAAACAAATTCGTGATTTGGATTATCAATATATTGTTGCTACTGATTTGGCAGCTCGTGGTATTGATATTCAAGGGATTTCACATGTCATTAACTATGAAATTCCAGAAGATCTAGAATTCTTTATTCATCGTGTAGGACGTACAGCACGTGCAGGAAATAAAGGAACAGCCATCACCTTGTTTGAGCCTTCAGATGAGGATGCATTAATTCGTGTGGAGAAGATGGGCGTTCCATTTGTTCAAAAAGACGTAAAAGATGGAGAATGGTCTGAACTAAAGGATCGCCATGCTCGAAAAAATCGTGTGAAGCATGAAAATGAAATCGATGCAAAGGCAAAATCATTAGTTCGTAAGCCGAAAAAAGTAAAACCAGGCTATAAACGTAATATGAAATGGGAAATGGAAAAAATAAAAAAACGTGAACGTCGCTTAAAAGCTCGCGGTAAAAAATAAGGAGGCATTCTTATGCTACTTGGATCACATGTTTCAATGAGTGGAAAGGAAATGCTACTTGGATCAAGTAAAGAGGCACTTTCATATGGGGCAAATACCTTTATGATCTATACGGGAGCTCCTCAGAACACGCGTCGTAAAGCTATTGCTGACCTTAATATAATGAATGGTCTTTTACACATGAAGGAGCATGGCATGACAAACATCGTTGTCCATGCACCTTATATTATTAATATTGCAAATACAGAAAAACCTGAAACCTTTCGTCTAGGCGTAGATTTCCTACAATCTGAAATTGAACGCACTGCTGCGTTGGAGGCAAAGCAAATTGTTTTACATCCAGGCGCCCATGTTGGAGCTGGTGCAGATGCAGGTATTGCCAAAATTATTGAAGGCTTAAATGAAGTGCTATCACAGGATTATCCTGTCCAAATTGCATTAGAGACAATGGCTGGTAAAGGAACAGAATGTGGCCGTTCTTTTGATGAGCTTGCTAAAATTATCGATGGTGTTACGAATAATGAACGCCTTTCTATCTGTTTCGATACATGTCATACGCATGATGCTGGCTACAATATTGTAGAGGACTTTGATGGTGTATTGAATGAATTTGATAAAATTATCGGTGTTGAACGTATTAAAGTTCTTCATATCAATGACTCAAAAAATGTTCGAGGTGCAGGCAAAGACCGCCACGAAAATATTGGCTTTGGTCATATTGGCTTTGAGGCATTAAATTATGTGGTGCACCATCCGCAATTAAAGGATATTCCTAAAATCCTAGAAACGCCTTATGTTGCGTTAAATAGTGATGCAAAATCCAAGTCGGCACCTTATAAGTATGAACTAGAGATGTTCCGAAGTGGTGAATTTAAGCCTGAGCTAATCACTGCTCTGAAAGAAGGATAAGAATAGAAGATGCCCGAAATCAGTGAAATAAACACTGCATTTTCGGGCATTTTCAATTATTTCGTAAAAAGTGCGATAAGCTGACGAGAACGCTTTCTACCTAAAACAGCCTCAACCTCTACAAGTATATCTTTCGGTATGCCTAAAAAAAGCCAAGAAAATGAGAATTGCTCCAAATGGGGCCGAAGCTTTTTTACTTCAGACGTTGTAATGTCAAATCCTTCAGCACGAGCGATGGCAACAATTTCCTTATCACTACTTTGCGCTAATTGCTGTAAAAATTGAATACTCAAAGCGAATCCTCCTTCAAATTTTTATTTTATGAAGATCTTCATATGAGCACAAGACAAATGGGACAATCGTTCACTATGCACTGGAAGCCGCTTGCTTGAACTAAAACAATATTTCCACCAGAACATAAAACATAAGAATCTTTTTTTCTTTACAAAAACTGAGCTTTCATTTATACTAACAATTTGTAAATCGTAATGATTTTGAATTAGAAAGAAGCGATCATGCATGAAAAAATCATTAATTAACATTGAAAACGTGTCATTTCAATATGACTACACACAAGTCTTAAAAAATATCTCTTTCCGTGTAGAAGAGGGAGATTTTTTAGCACTACTCGGTCCAAATGGCTCTGGGAAATCTACATTATTAAAAATTATTTTAGGACTATTAAGACCTATGTCTGGAGAAATAAAGTTGTTTGGTGAACCAAGCACAACTTTTAAGCATCGTGAATGGATAGGATATGTTTCACAAAAATCCAATGCCTTCAATTCAGGATTTCCAGCAACCGTCCAGGAGGTAGTAAAAAGTGGATTAACAAAAAAATTAGGGCTATTTAAAAGACCAGGACGCGATGCAAAAGAACAAGTATTGGATGCCTTAAAAGCTGTTGGAATGGATGCTTTTATGCATCGCAATATTGGTGATTTATCTGGTGGGCAACAGCAACGTGTCTTTATTGCACGAGCCTTAGTGAGTGAACCGAGGCTACTAATATTAGATGAACCAACTGTCGGCATTGATCATGAGAATGTGCAATCATTTTATGATATGCTAGCGAAATTAAATCGGGAACAGGGAATTACCATGATTCTTGTCACACACGATGTCGATACAGTGTCCAATCGCATCAGTCATGTGGCATGTCTAAATCAAACGATTCACTTCCATGGTTATAAAAATGAATTTGATAGCATTTCTCAGGATGCGCTTGATGCTTGGTATGGTCATTCTGTCAGAAAGATTCATTAAGAAGGAGAAGGCACTATGATTGAAGCAATTTTACATTATGAATTTTTACAAAATGCCTTTTTCTCTGGGCTATTAATCGGCATATTGGCCCCGCTTTTAGGTGTCTTTATTGTTGTACGTCGATTGTCTCTGATTGCAGATGCCTTGTCACATGTAACACTCGCTGGTATAGCAGGAAGCTTATACATCAGTCAGTCTGTGACAGCCTTAGCAATGCTTAATCCTATTTATTTAGGGATACTCGCCTCTGTGAGCGGCTCCATATTAATAGAACGACTAAGACGGCTGTATAAGCACTATGAAGAGCTTGCCATTCCCATTATTATGTCTGGTGGTATTGGTATTAGTGCTATCTTTATTTCACTTGCTAGTGGCTTTAGTACAGATTTAATGAGCTATTTATTTGGATCTGTATCGGCTGTTTCACGGCAGGATTTATGGGTAGTTGTGGGTATTGCTGCCGTTGTTATCATTTTTTTATTTTTATTTTTTAAAGAGCTTTTTGTCCTATCTTTTGATGAGGAATATGCCAAAGCGAGTGGTCTACCTGCACGTTGGATTCACCTACTATTTATGATTGTGACAGCACTAGTCATTGCCGCAAGTATGCGCATCGTTGGAATCTTACTTGTGTCATCTCTTATGACGCTTCCTGTCGCTGCTGCTATGCGACTAGCTAAGGGCTTTAAACAAACAATTATTTATGCCATAGTGTTTGGCGAAGCGGCTGTGCTAATAGGGCTAGTGAGTGCTTTTTATTTGGATTTAGCGCCAGGTGGTACGATTGTGGTCACTTCCATCCTCATTTTATTACTTGTTATACTAGGGAAGAAAATAGCATTTAAAATGGCTGCAAAACAGGGGGAGGTAGCGTCATGAATATTACAAGAGCGTGGGAAATCTTAAAAGAGAACGGCTATAAAAAAACAGATAAGCGGGAGTTAATATTAGATATGTTTGCAGCAACTGATAAATATCTTACTGCTCGTGACTTATTGGATGTTTTGAAAAAAGATTTTCCAGGTATGAGTTTTGATACCATTTATCGCAACCTAGCTACATTTGTGAAACTTGACATACTGGAGGAAACTGAATTATCTGGAGAGCGTAATTTCCGTATGCATTGCGAGTCAGAGCATCATCACCATCATTTTATCTGTATGGATTGTGGTAATGTCAAAGAGTTAAACTTATGTCCAATGGAAATGCTTGGAGAAAAGCTGCCAGACTATGAAATTGAAAATCATAAGTTTGAGATTTATGGTAAATGTCCAGATTGTAAGCACGAAAATCTGTCATAATCTTTCAATCCTACAAAAAGCAGCATTCGAAAAGGGATAGTGTCAAAAATTGGCACTACTCCTAATTAAATTAAGAAATTTTACGAATAGCATCAATTTTATTGCAATCTATAATAAGAGGTGATGTATCTGCAGCTTGAAGGAAAGTAGCACAGCAATTTTTTGTCAAAGGAAATAAATATTACACCTAAGAAGATGTTGCCGCTAGATAAAAAGATTTAAGAAAATCATCTTTATAGGGATTAACGGAGAGACAAAAAGACGAAAGAATAAGCAAATTATTCCTTCGTCTTTTTATATAGATTGAATAATATAAGTGAAGTGTCAGAGCCAATACTTCTTCAGAAGTAATTGGACTACTGATGCTTTTGTTGGAAAGCTACCATGAAGTCACGTAATGCTTCACAAGCCTCTAATGGTACAGCATTGTAAGTTGAGGCACGACAACCACCTACAGAGCGGTGTCCATTTAGCCCGATAAATCCTGCTGCTTTTGCCTCAGTCAGGAACTGCTTTTCAAGCTCCTCATCTGCGACACGGAAAGTAATGTTCATTAAAGAACGGCTTTCTGGTGTAGCATGTCCTTTGTAGAAGCCATTGCTATTGTCAATCGCATCATAAATAACCTTTGCCTTTAATTCATTGTGCTTCGCGATTTCAGCAACTCCGCCCTTTGCTTCCACCCATTTTAATACTTCACCCAACATATAAATACCGAAAGTTGGCGGTGTATTATATAAAGAGTTGTTATCAGCATGTGTTGTATATTTCAACATCGTTGGAATATTTTTATTCTCTTTTTCTAGTAGATCTTTACGAATAATGACAACTGTTACTCCAGATGGACCAAGATTTTTTTGAGCTCCTGCATAAATAAGTCCAAATTTGCTTACATCGATTGGTTTTGAAAGAATATCACTGGACATATCTGCCACTAATGGGACATTACCTGTTTCAGGGAATTCCTTCCACTGTGTACCATGAATAGTATTGTTTGAAGTAATATGCACATAAGCATCCTCTTCGTTAAAGTGAATATCTGCTAACGCTGGGATATTACGATATTGATTTTCTTTTGTACTTGCCGCTTCTACAGGTGTACCAAATAATTTGGCTTCCGTGAAGGCTTTTTCAGCCCATGAGCCTGATAAAACATAGCTTGCCTTTTGATCTGCTGGAAGGAAGTTCATTGGTACCATTGTAAACTGAAGGCTGGCACCTCCTTGTAGAAACAGAATTTCATAGTTTTCTGGGATAGCATAAAGCTTTTTTAATAAAGCAATTGCTTCATTATGTACTTCATCAAAAATAGCACTACGGTGACTCATCTCCATAATGGACATACCTGAATCACGGAAGTTTACTAATTGCTGTTGAGCTCTTTCTAGTACTTCTAGCGGTAGTGCAGATGGACCTGCGTTAAAATTGTATGCGCGTTGTGTCAAAGTGGTACACTCCTTGTTTTTTATAAAGTGAGTTTTGTTCATTCAATGGGAGTCAGTTCTCCTAGTGAATGTTAGATAAATCCCTCAGGCTTTTACGGAACGGTCATATACACACATTCTAAAATAATGGGTGATTAACTAACCGTGAAAGCAAGATAAAAGAACTTTACTGGATTATAACTCAATTTTCAATAGAAAAAATAAAATTCTCAATATTTAAGCAAAATAGTGACAGTCTCGCTACAAAATGTACACAATTAAGTAAATTAAAAATGTCTATTAAGCTATAAATACGAACAAACATATAAATGTATGGGCGTTTTTTGAGGTTATCTTCGTTATTTATTAATCATTACAATTTTTTTAATGTCAAACGTTCGTGTTTGTGTAACGAGAAAGGTTTGAGTACATAAGCTTCTGTCTACCTTTTTATCTTTTTCTTAAAACTAAAGGATTCATTTTCAGGGCCTATATAAAACCTCTTATATTCATTTTAGTACCACTTGTATAGCAAAGGGAGAATCCAATAAATTGAAATGTTACAGTATAAACAGAGTAAGGGAATGTGGCAAAAAATAAATGGGGATAAAAATAGTCTCCAATTCATATATTTTCACAGATGCATGGAGAAAAGCATAGTCAAAAAACTCTCATATATTATAAAAAAACTAAATTATAGGAGATTGTAGTATGAATAAAAAAGCATGGCTAATTGTAAGTTGTTGTTTAGCGATTTTAATATCTGGTTATTCTATTGTGCAGTATTTTTTCATGGACGCACATCAAGCAGGCTTTGTGAAACTAAAGCTTATGTTGAATTCTACATTAAGCTCTCTGTGGTACATAATGCTATATATACATATTATATTTGGTGTTTTAGCATTAGTAATCGGTCCCTTTACACTATTCACAAAATTTAGAGAAAAGAATATTAAACTTCATCGTACGATGGGAAGAATTTATATGATTGGTATTTTATTTGGTGGTATTTCAGGGATTTATTTGGCATTTCATGCAACCGGAGGCGTACTGTCTCAGTTGGGCTTTGGCCTTTTATCTATATTTTGGCTGATTACAGCTTCACAGGCACTTGCTAACATTAGACATAAAAAAATTGATACACATGAAAAGTGGATGATTAGAAATTATTCCTTAACCTTTGCAGCTGTCACATTAAGAATCTGGCTAGCTTTATTTACGGGATTATTCGGGTTTCAACAATTTGAAATTAGTTATATTATTATCGCTTGGCTCTGTTGGGTGCCTAATTTAATCGTTGCAGAATGGCTTATTAAACGGAAACATAAAAAGAGGGACTCGAAGTTACTAGTTGGGACATAAAATTTTTGAATACATTATTTGGGCCACTAAACATGATGACTTATTCAGCTCCAAAAACAAGGCTGAATGCAGATAAACAACACAACTTTCTGTATAATGAATGTTGACTATGATTTAAAGGGGTGTTCAAATGTTTACAGCAGAAGAAGCATGTTTAGTGGTTGTCGATGTACAAGGGAAGTTAGCAACGATCGTGGATGAAAGCGAAGTTACAATTCAAAATATTTCTAAACTAGCTCAAGCTATGCAAGTACTGGGAGTACCCGTTTTATGGCTCGAACAGAATCCAAGCCGTTTAGGTGGCACCGCATTAGAAATTGCCCAACATATTCACGGGCAGCCAATAGCTAAAATGGCATTTAGTGCTTGCCAAGAGGAAGAATTTATGACTGCATTAAAAGCCACTGGTCGTTCACAATTTGTTGTGACCGGAATTGAAACGCATATCTGTGTCTATCAAACAGCGCGACAGCTGAAAGAGCAAGGCTTTGAGGTTGAAGTTGCCGTAGATGCGGTGTCCTCTCGTACAAAGGAAAATAAAGAGCTAGGGATAGAGAAAATGAAGGCACTCGGCATTTTACCAACGAGTACGGAAATGATTTTATATGAACTCCTGCAAAGAGCAGATCATGAGCATTTTAAAACAATACTGCAGCTTGTAAAGTAAACGATAGAAAAAATACGGGTTTTTCATGGATGTTTGAAAGGGTCTAAAGGACTTGTTCAAACATCTTTTTTTCTGTGAACCAAGCCCCTTTTTGTTAAAGATATGGTCTGAAAATATTTAATAAATGTATAGTTATGTAAATCTTTCTATCCGTTCTTCAACTCCCATGAGAGAACTTAATATCTGTCATTTTCTGAGGTGAAGTGCTGATACCTCTATGACGCAAAGATTAAAGGCAAATCCATAGTCGGTTTCAAAATAATTTGAAAGTTTTTGAACGGAATGAAGAATCGCTCCGTCTAATGGAGGAAGGAGGCGAAAGGGATGGAATTTGAAATCGTACAGCGTGCTATTCGTGGGGATCATCAAGCGATACTTTCACTTATTGAAATGGATGAAGATATTTTATATCGCATGGCTTTTACATATCTGAAAAATGAGCAAGACGCTTTAGACGTGATGCAGGACCTAGTTTACAAGGCACTGAAAAAAATGCATACCGTTCAACAGCACGAATATGCCAGAACATGGCTCGTGCGCGTTTTAATCAATTGTTGTAAAGACCATTTACGAAAACGCCAGTCAACCATTTCAATTAAAGAACATCACCTAGTTGAAAGGGTCATCTACTCTGATATGGAGCGGTTATTGGAACATTTATCCTTGTCGGAGCAGCAACTCGTCTATATGAAATATTTTCAGCAACTAAAAAACAAAGAAATTGCCGAGCTAAATCAAATTCCGGAGGGTACTGTAAAGTCTAAGCTTCATCACATACTAAAGAAGCTTAGAAACTTCGCTGGAGAAAAGGAGGACTGGCTATGAGTAAACTACCGATTGACGTTCCAAAGGAGAAACTTCAACAAGTTCGGATGGATATGTTTCGTAAAGTTCAACGAGAAAAAAGAGTAAAGAAGCGTATTGTTCCGGTTGCAATAGCTTGTTTGTTTTGCTTAGGCGTTTTATTTTCAATTCGTATTTCTCCTACGATTGCTAACCAGGCTGCAAAAATACCTGGCTTTCAACAAATTGTATTAGCGGTTGTAAGAGATAAAGGGATAAAAGATATTGTGGACAATGACTACTATGAAGAAATCAATGCGACGCAGACTAAAAATGGTCTATCGCTTACATTGCAAGGCGTGATTGCAGATAATTCGGGATTAGTACTTTACTATGACGCCGATGCCTCATTTGATATGTCGGAATTACACTTGGAGGAAGTTCAATTGTTCCAAGGAGACAAAAAAATTAAAGACGGAAGTTCATTTACAAGTCATCAATCGCATCAAACACGTATCTCTTCTTCAGTAGAATTTAATTTTTCAGAGCCTTTCGCTTATAGTTCAAAGGATTTTAAGGTGGTTTTTCGTTTTTATGAAAAAGATAAGGGGAACATTGAAATTGCGATACCGTTTTCACTACAAAAAGAAATCGCAAGGGAAAAAATTATTACTGCGAATCGTATTGTAGACGTCGGTGGTCAGAAATTTACGATTACACAAATTCGCCGTTCTCCACTAAGAACGGCAATCGATATTGAATTAGATGAAGCGAATACGATGCAAATTTTAGCGTTTGATGATATTGCGGTCGAGACGGAAAATGGGGAGCGAAGAGAAGGCATTAAATATGGCTTGTCATTAGGTGGTGATAATCGCGATAGCAAATTCACGTTTAAGTTACAA
Source organism: Lysinibacillus sp. FW301-JW8 (assembly GCF_058788755.1). Lineage (NCBI taxonomy): Bacteria > Bacillati > Bacillota > Bacilli > Caryophanales > Bacillaceae > Lysinibacillus > Lysinibacillus sp. FW301-JW8. The sequence goes on along the minus strand of NZ_JBYTBB010000019.1, from coordinate 13,544 downwards.
AGTAATTATTTCCATGATTCAGATTCACTCAAATTATTAATTGGAGCTGTTAATGCTGTTCCAAAGGGCGAGGATTTTATCGAAGTTGATTTTGGCACAAAAGAAGTACTCACGAAGCCCGATTATTTGGATTGGGATATTTCTCTAACGGAGCAAGGTGTATCAGTTGCTGCAAAGAAATGGGATGATAGAATGCGACATTCGTTTCTAAATATTGCTGAAAAAGCAGATGGCACGCCGTTAAAATTTACAGGTGGCTCGTACTCAGATGATGACCAGTACCTATTTGCGACAGAGAGCTTTGAAAATTATAATGGCAAAGCAAAAATATATATAAACTATTACTTCAATCCTATTGGAAAAAATATTGAACTGAATATTCCGTTGAAATAAAGTAAAGATGTTCAAAAAGGCTCTCCTTTTTGAACATCTTTTTAACTTTTTCATACTTGTGGTAATATTCCATTATTGAATCCGGTTAAGCCTACCGAATAATATGCTACTAGTTTATCCTCCTTCAGCAAATGTTTTTTGTATCGAAAGCATAGCAATTACGCCAAGGCGAAATTGATTTTAACTTTTGTCCTATGTAATATGATAAAAAAATGTACACCACTAAAATTTTAGTAATGTACATTTCCATAATATGCGTAACATTATAAACAAGTTGTGATGAAATTAAACATCATGTATAATTGCGGTCTTTAATGTTACAGATTGTGCGACTTTGCTTTTTATGCAGGCATTTCAGTCGGTGTTGGTTTAGCATAGCCTTCTTTATATGTGTCATCTATTGCTTGACGAATTTCCTTAAGACTCATGCCATCCTTATGCATTTTGGCAGATTGTACAGCAATTTCAAGACATACCAAACAGCGAGTACCATGATCATCCCAGACGATAGCTCCATCCTTACGCTTCTCCTGGATAAAGCAGTTTAAATTACTTTTATGCCCTACAGATTCGCCACATCCACAATAGCATGGGATCCACTCCAAAATTTCTGTGGCTTGCCCAGCAACTTGATATACTAAGCGAATATTTTCAGGCTGACTGTCTAAAAAGGAAGGAAGTACGTCAGCAGAGGCTGTTTCTTCCTGAATATCACCAGAGTCATGGGCATGTCCCTCATGCGAAGCTTCATTTTGCTCATAGTTCTGATTCGGATCCTGATTTGATTCCACAGCCTTTTTTTCATCATTACAAGCACTTAACACTAATAATGACATAGCAAAAAGAAAAATTAGTTTTTTCAACATAACGCCTCCTAGATGTTTACACTACTGCCATTATAGCATCGGTAGTTGAAACATTTGTAGGAAGAGTAGGGAAGATTTAATGAAATATATCTAAATCACGTGTTTTGTTCATGAAAAGTTCCATTTTCTCACTCAATAATTTTTTTAAGAAGAAGCCAAATAAAATAAAGACTAACCAGAAGCAAGATAAAAAGGCTAAATCTACCCAGACTTTTGTCCAAATTATACCTCCAACTGCCTCACGCATCATTTCTATTGCGTAGGTAAAGGGCAGAAATGGGTTGATTATTTGGAAAAATTTTGGTAATAATTCGACTGGATATGTGCCTCCAGAGCCAGCTATTTGTAATACCAGCATGACAATTGCTAATGCTTTCCCTACATTTCCGAATACGGATACGAGTGTATAGACAACTGTCACAAACACTAAGCTAATAAAAAGACCAAAGGGTATAAAGTAATATGGAGAACTAATGGATCCATCTAAAAGAACAATATCGCCAATTGTAATAATCAGTGTTTGGATTAAAGAAAACGTAGCAAAAGTTAATAGTCGCCCAAAATAGATAGCACGAATACTATATTGTGAATGATTGTGAACATCTATGGCTAATAGTGAAATTAACAATAAACAGCCCACCCATATAGACAATACTGTATAAAATGGAGTCATAGCAGTTCCGTAATTTGCGATAGGAAACATTCTATGCTCCTCAAGCTTAATAGGCTCCTCAAAGAATTCACGTTCAGCATTGACGTCATTTTTTAGCAATTGAACAATTTCGGCAATGTCTGCTTCATTTTCCAATGTTCGAAGCTTCTCTGCAAGGTCTCTAATTTTGGTACTGAGAGCAGGAAAATCGGCTTGTACTTTAGAAATGGTATTATTGGCTGTTTCTAACGTTTTTCTAGCATTTTTTAAGCGATTTGTTGCTTCTGGCATAGAGTTTTTTACATTCGTCAACATGGCGGATGCATTTGTTAACGTATTTTTAGCAGATGATAAGGTTGTATGAATTTGTGGTTCCAGATTATCATTATAATGCGTAACGAATTGCTGAAGGTTGTTAGCAGCAGTTTGTGCAATGGCTTGAAGATCAGCTAGATCCTTTTTAATTGTTTCTTCATCCAAGACATTAAGCTTCTGTACGTTTGTGTGAACATCTAAGAGTAGCGTGTTGAGTTGTTGTAATGATGTTAATGTGCTTAATGAATAGTCAGTTAAACCTGGATTTTCCTGTAAATTTCCTCGTATAGCTTCAAGTTTTGTGATGAGATCCTTATTGACACCTCCAGTATTGTTTTGCTGAAGATCCGTAATAATTGATTCAAGTGAGCTTTCAAGTTGCTTGCGTGAAGAGGCATTAGCTTGTGTTAAATCTTGGAGGGCTTCAAGTGTCTGGATGCTATTATTAACTTTTTTACGTGATTCCTCTAGCTGTTTTTGTACCGTTTCCTTTGTTTGTGCAATTTTCGATGTACCTACAGTTGCATTTTGCAGCTTCTCTAATAGCTTTGAAAAATGTTGGGCAATTTGTTGAACAGTTTCTAAATCTTTTTTAATGGCTGGAGATAGCTGATTAAATAGTGTCTCAGCTTCATTCATTAATGTTAAACCATGCTGTATAGTAGTAAGACCATCATTAGTTAATGCCTCAACCTTTGGGACCTGTTTAATGGTGTCATCTAACAATGATTCGGCTTCCTTACCACCTTTTGCGGTTTGTGCTAAAAATGATTCAATATCAGGTAGATGATGCTCAATGGTAAATATATAATGTTCAAATTTTCTAAAGTCAGGTATTTCCCTTTCCATTTCAACGCCTATCGTATTAAACATAGAAAAAAGTGTTCCATTAACAGTTGAAACAAATTCGTTAGAAACCTGTTGCGTCAGCACACTAGCCCCTTTACTAGTAATTTTAGGTGCAATGGGGTTGATTTTTTCATTCACATAATAATCAATATGTGCTTTTGTTGGCTGATTGGATAGGATAGAGGTGAGTTTTTGAGAAAAATCACTAGGGACAATGATCACCGCAAAATAATCACCATTTTGTAATTGATGAATGGCTTGTTCATGAGATAAAAATGTCCAAGAAAAATTTTTATTTGTTTTTAAATTGTGGACTACCTCGTTCCCGACATTGATCTCGTCTCCTCTAACGGTAGTTCCAGTGTCTTCATTGACTACAGCAATTTTCATATTGGCTGTGTGAGCGTACGGGTCCATAGAGGCATAGATATTAAGCCATGCATATAGAGAGGGTAAAAAGATGAGCCCGCCAATAATGACAGCAACTACCCAGTTTGTTAAAATATTATGGATATCTCTTTTATAAATTTGAAAGCTATGTTGGATAGTGTGCTTCAAAGTAACCACTCCACATTCATTTTTGGCTAAAGCTTTATTATGTATGTTCCCAAATTTGGACGAAATTATGTTTGAATTGTGGAAAAACTTATTTTTAAAGGCAAATTAGTTTACTAGGATTTCAAAACACTTTATAATCAAATCGCGAATACACTAAAAGTAGGGTATTTTTAGTGTCTAAAAGGAGGAACACATGAAAAAATTACTGATTATTGGCTCCATTATTGTTGTACTATTTGCAGCAATTATTGTGCTAACAAATGTGTCGAACAAAAGTAAGCTAGCAAACGCAAAGGATTTGTATGGCGACAAAGATTTAAAACAAGAAACAATCGATCAATTAGATGATAAAAACTATCAAAATATTATGCTGCCTGATGAATTAGAGAAAAAAATAAAAGCTGGAGAAGATGTAAACGCTTATTTCTTCAGTCCAACATGTGTGCATTGTCAAGCGTTCACACCAGTATTAATGCCAATTGCTGATGAGCTTGGTATTGATATTGCTCAACTAAATGTTTATGAGTATGACGATCTATGGAGTAAATACAATATCGAATATACACCAACATTTATTCGCTTTGAGGGTGGTAAAGAGGTTAACCGCTTTGTAGGTGCATTACCTGAGGAAGATTTACGAGCATTCTTAAATACAGAGGTATTAAAAAAATAGAGTTAAGTGAGACTGTTTCAAAAGTTAAATTTTGAGCAGTCTTTTTTTAATTGTAGTTAGTGTATACTAAATATACTGAAAAGTTGTGCATTGGAGGAATATGGAATGACGATGGATGATTATTTTTATAATGGAGAGTTAATGAAATGTTATGAAGCAGCTAAGCAAATGACAGATGAAGCGGAAAAGGCATTAGCTGATAAATATATAAAATTATTGGAAGAGTATGATTTTGCTAGCTACCCTAAGCCTATGCTGGCGATTGAAACACAGCAGGAGGAGCGCGGAGATGAAAGCTATCCTGAATCGGATACTGTCGTAGAAATTCGTGCAATAAAGGATGAAACGGAATTTTCTAAACGTGTTCAAGAGCTAGAGAATATAGCGAAAATAGGTACACCCTATGAAAAAGCACATTCGTTTTTTACGCAGGGTGAATTATTTTTGTTTGCACACCATTACAATGAGAGTGTGCATTGTTTTAAACAAGCCGTTAAGGAAAATCCAAATAAGGCTTTATACTGGGGGATTACTGGACAAACAATGCATCGCTTTGGCTGGATGCCCTTTGATGCACTTGGTTATTTAGAGCAAGCGATTCATTTAGATCCTAATAATGCCCGCTGGAAATGGAATAAAGCGCTTGTCCTGATTCAATTAGCGAAGGATTTACAGCTGGCACCGTTTATGGCAAATGCTGCGATTACCTTAGAGGATGCCCTTGCTGCTTGTGGTGAGCAACAGCGATCATTGCAGGAAGCCATTCAAAATACAATCGATAATATGGATAGCTACGTATTTTCATAACAAGGGAAAGATGTCTCGATAATAGGGGCATCTTTTTTTAGTGTCTAGCATTTGAGGGGAAATAGTATTAGAGCTAATTTTTTTATGTCAATAATCTATGTTTTCTTAATGCTAAAATGGATAATCGAAACCTCTGTTTTTTTGTTATTTTATAGTATAATTATTCCAATATTTCTATATGAAATATCGGAAAATAAATCTTAAGCAAAGGAGGGAAGTAACAATGTGGAAGTTCAATGATGATTTTTCATTTGTAAAGAGAGGGAGTCAATTTCTTGTATTAACAGTAATTTTCTTAAGTGTTATTGCTTTAGGTGGTGACCAATTCTATGGAATCTTCGGTAAGAACAACTATGTCACAATTCATTTAATGATGGAAATCCTTATAATTGTGGTAACAATGGCGATTTCGATTCAGGCTTGGCTAGTTTCACCTTATATTTTATCGAATCGAGTTCTCTATGCTGGAGCTTTATTTTTAACCATTAGCTTAATAGAAATAGCCCATACTCTATCCTATAAAGGAATGCCTTTCTTCATTACAGAAAGTACACCCTATGCTGCCACATGGTTCTATATACTAGGAAGATTGCTATTATCGGCTGGTGGTCTTATTCTTCTTTTCACGAAAGACAAGGAAGCTAAAATAACCTTTCGTTGGCTGATTTTTACGGTGCCATTTTTAATAATCGTAGCTTGCTTTGCAATTATTTATGCCCCAACATCTATCTTGCCGTCACTAATCATTGAAGGAGAAGGACCTACAGCATTAAAAAATACTTTGCAATATTTAGCAATTGTGTTACATATCGTCATTATCATTGTTTTACTAAGTAAGTTTAAGCAAGCACCAAAAATAATTTTTCTTTCGGTGGGCAGTGCGATTTATTTAATCATGAGTGATTATCTTTTTACAATATATCGTGATGTTTATGACATTAAAAATTTTATCGGTCATATTTTCCAGCTTAGCTCCTTCTACCTTTTATTTAGAGCAATTTATTTTTCATCTATCGAAAGGCCTTTTCAACAGCTAATTGATACACAAGGTCATCTAGAAAAATCTCGTGAAAAAATGCATTATATGGCCTATCATAATGAAGTAACGAACCTGCCAAATGAGCGTTTTTTAATGGAGACATTAAAAAGAAATTTATACATAACTTCATCGCAAAAAGCAATTCTTGCCATTGGTATAGAAAGGATTTCAGCCATTAAAGCATCTTTAGGTAATACATATGCAGACCAGATGATTGATCTGATTGCACAACGGCTGAAAAACGTTATACCAGAGAAATTTGATCTTTGTATGTTGCGAGAGGATTATTTTGTAATTTTTATCGATGAAGTGGTTCATACCAATCAATTAACTCAGCTGAGTCAGCAGCTTCAATTGGTCATGGAGGAGTCATTTCAAGTACAACATTTTTCACTCAATAGTCAGCTCAATATAGGAATTTCTTTATTTCCCACAGATTCAAATAGGGAAGAAGAACTTCTTAGATTTGCACTCTATGCGATGCATGAAGCACATAAAATACCATCACGTATACGTTTTTATGAATCCACCATGTCTAGTGAAATGACAGAGCGGCTAGTATTAGAAAATGATTTACATGATGCATTAAACAATCAGGAGCTTTATTTGGAATATCAGCCTCAAATCAATTTACAGTTAGGTGAAATAAAGTCAGTGGAAGCTTTAATCAGATGGCAGCATCCAAAAAAGGGATGGATTTCACCAGGGGTTTTCATTCCGATTGCGGAGGAATCTGGCTTGATTATTCCTATTGGACAATGGGTGTTAGAAACAGCCTGTACACAAGTGAAACAATGGGAAGCAGCTGGTCTACCCCGAATGAAGGTGGCTGTCAATTTATCATTAGGTCAACTTTTTCAGCAAAATCTAGTGGAAATGATACAGCATGTGCTTGACAAGACACATTTAGAACCACAATATTTACAGCTGGAAATTACAGAAAGCATGACAATTAACAGCAATCATATAACGACAATTTTACAGCAATTAAAGGGACTTGGTGTGACTATTGCAGTAGATGATTTTGGCACAGGTTATTCATCCCTATCTTATCTGAAGGATTTACCGATTGATTGCTTAAAGATAGATCGATCTTTTGTTCAAAAAATACATGCAGATTCTACAGATAAGGCATTAGTAGACATGATTCTTTCGATGGCCAAGCATCTACAGTTAAAGGTAGTTGCAGAGGGAATAGAGGAGATAGATCAACTAAGCTATTTAGTGACTAGTAAATGTGATGCTGTACAGGGCTTTTTATTCAGTAAACCTATACCGCCCGAAATATTACAGGAATCCTACAAATCGCTTCACAATCATGTGAAGAGTATATTAGACTCAATTTTAATTCTAGAAAATTAATATAAATGGGGCTTTTCAGTAAGTCTAATAGTTTTCAAAAAACTTCGTACACGAATAATGAATGCTAAAAAAAATACCTAGTTGTAAAGGATTTTTGAACTCCGCAGTAACACATATAGTGTAACTGTGGAGTTTCTTTGCCTTTGTCGGGTCATCTAAACCTATTTTTGGATAATATTCCTTTGTAAACGATTACATATATTTGTAATATTCATAAAATAATAACAATTTTGCACTCTCTTGAGAACATTGGTTTTATAGCGTTGACTTTACTTAAGTGAAGTAATATAATTTTCAAAGTTAAATTGTTTGAATAGTTTTGCAATAAAAATAAATTTGATAATTTTTTTAGTAGGATGGGAGTTTATTTAATGGATATTATGCAAAAAGCAGCAGAGATGCATAGAGAAGCACAAGGGAAAATGAAAATTGTTGCAAAAGTACCTGTACAAGATACATATGATTTAAGCTTAGCGTATTCACCAGGAGTTGCACAGCCTTGTATCGAAATCGAAAACAATCCTCAGGCTGTGTATGATTATACAATCAAAGGAAACTTAGTGGGCATTGTTACGGATGGTACAGCTGTACTTGGGCTTGGTGATATTGGACCTGAGGCTGCACTGCCAGTAATGGAGGGAAAGGCCATTCTTTTAAAACGCTTTGCGGATGTTGATGCATTTCCGATTTGCCTTGCAACAAAAGATGTAGATGAAATTGTGCGTACAGTCAAAGCTATTGCCCCGACTTTCGGGGGGATTAATTTAGAGGATATTTCAGCGCCTCGTTGTTTTGAGATTGAAGACCGTCTTCGTCAGGAATGCAATATTCCTGTATTTCACGATGACCAGCATGGCACGGCAATCGTAGTAGGGGCAGGACTATTAAATGCTGCGAAAATTGTTCATAAAAAACCAGAGGATATGAAAGTAGTCATTAATGGTGCTGGTGCGGCAGGGATTGCAATTTTACGTTTATTACTTCAAATGGACTATAAAAATGTCATTATGTGTGATACAAAGGGAATTATTTATGATGGTCGTCAAGAGGGAATGAATAAGATTAAGGAGCAAATTGCGAAGCTTTCTAATCCAGATAATCTTAAAGGAACATTAGAGGATGCTATTACTGGAAGTGATGTTTTTATCGGTGTTTCAGTTGCCAATCTTTTAACAAAAGCCCATATTGAATCTATGAATACAGATCCAATTGTTTTTGCTTTGGCAAATCCAAATCCAGAAATTACTTATGATAATGCGCGTGCATGGGGCGTTCGTGTCATGGGGACAGGTCGTTCTGATTATCCTAACCAAGTGAACAATATGTTAGCATTCCCAGGGATTTTTCGTGGTGCACTAGATGTTCGAGCTACAGATATTAACGAAGCGATGAAATTAGCAGCTGTTGAGGCGATTGCATCATTAGTGTCAGAAGAAGCATTATGTGAAGAGTTTATCATCCCAAAATCTATGGATGAGCGAGTTGCAGGTGTTGTAGCTAAAGCAGTTGGAAGTGCTGCCATTGAATCTGGCGTTTCAGTGCTATTCCAACAACCGACACTACAGGCATAATGGCTGCCCGTTTCTTTATATTCTACAATCATGGTATGATAGGAACGAAATGATTTGATTTGTAGATATAAAGGACGGGTTTTTATGGCACAAGAAGCGGCAAATAAATTTATTGAAAAGGTGTGTAATCATTTAGTTCGCAATATGAATATTTCAAAGGTAGAGCAGCACTTTAAAGAGACAATTGTGATGCAGCGTGAATCGGCACAGTCCCAATTCGATTTTTGGGATAGATTGATGGTGAATATGCTGTATTTTACTGAAAATGAGCAAGTTTGGGAAAACGAATTCCTGAAAATGCTTGTAAAAAAAGAGTGGCTAAAGCCAGCGGTGCTTGAGGAAGAATTATTGATGCATCAGCTTCGTATCCGTCAACAAGTTGCTGAGCGAATCGATGAAGCGAAAGAATTGTTTCACAAGCAGTATGAATCAGATGGCTTAGTAGAGGAGGATATCATTTACGATTTTGCTTATAGTTCTGCTGGACATTCAATGCGTATGGATTTAATAACGGTATTGGTGACAACCGCAGAGCAATCAAAATTACTATTTGACGCTGATCCACAAGAAACCATTCGTATTGTTAATGGTTATATTGCGTACCATACAGATCAATTAATAAATCGAACAAAATTGATATAAGTTTTTCTAAGAGACTACCTAATTCGTTAGGTAGTTTTTATAATGCCTGAGTAGCATATTGACAAAATGATGGATAACAGTGTACTTTTGAATTAATATAAATGATAATGATTTTCATTATCGATAAAATAGGAGGTTGCTTTGTAGTGAAGAAACGTCAAACAAGGGCAACAAAAATAGTGTTAGCAGCTTTATTAGCAGTTGATATGATAGTTCCTGGCTAAAGTGCAGTAGCATACGCAGAACAAGGAACTACTACTGTATTATTATCCTGTACAATTTCGTTTTGATGTCAAAGGAGCACCAACAGTTGTTGTTAATACATATACAGATATTGAGGCAGATGGCAATAAGGACGCCATTCTAACGCTTTATGCATAAGGCATAATTACTAAGGCAGAGCACTTTCATCCACAAAATAATGTGATGAGAGGGCAGCTTGCATTGATGCTTGCATGTGCACTTCAGTTATCAGGTGCTCCAGATGTAGGATTTAAAGATGTTGCCACATTAAGCGACACAGAACAAATTCAAGCAATTAATGCATTAGCAGCAGCTGGCATTGTGATGACAGGAGAGAATTTTAAACAAAATGACATTGTAACATGTCAACAAGGAGCGTTAATGGTGTATCGTGCCATAGGCTATGCCGCACAAAAAGAGCTTAATTTTGGTTCAACACTTGTCTATGCAGATGAAGCAAGTATTTCAAATGTCGAAGCAAGAAAGGCTTTTGCACTGTTATACGCAGGAGGCATGATGACTGGAAGGAAGAATACGACAGGGGCACTAGTGATAGAGCCAAATGCACAATTAAAACGTACACAAATGGCAAAAATTTTAAACGGTGCACTGAAATATATGAGCACTAAATAAGTGATGCAGGAATTGAATATGGTAAGATAATAATGATTCCATTTGAAAGGATTTTGTTCATGAATACACCATTTACCTTTAAGCATACACAACCTACTACTATGGACCCTCAAAAAAAATATCCAGCGATTTTTTTATTGCATGGAATGGGTAGTCATGAAGATGATTTACCACAATTAGTGCAAGATTTTAAAGAACAATGCCATGTTTTTAGTTTACGTGGACCTATTACACAAAAGCCTGGCTATGCTTTTTTCACTATCCAGGAGGTTGGTAAACCAGACCGTGAAATCTTTGATAAAGTGTTAGTGGCATTACAACGGTTTGTGTTAGAGGCTATTGACGAATATCAAATTGATCCACATAAAGTATTCGTGCTGGGCTTTAGTCAAGGGGCAGTTTTGGCACAATCACTTGCTTTTGTAATGGGCAATTTAATTACTGGTATAGTAGCGTTAAGCGGCTATACACCAAAATTTGTCACAGAAGAATATGCAATTCGTCCAATCAATCATCTACGGGCATTTATTTCTCATGGTGACTATGATTATGTTATTCCGTCACAATGGGGTGCTGAAAGTAAAGAAACTTTTGAGCAATTTGGAGCAACGGTCACATTTAAACAATACGCAGATGGACATGGCGTTACACCAGAAAACTTACGCGACCTTACTGCATTTTTAGCACAGGAATTACAAGAAAATTATCAATAATGAAAAGTCGAGACATGATTCGTCTCGGCTTTTCATATTGTTTAGCATTTTATTTGGATAAGCTTCGATCTTTATCAGTCACAGCAGCTACTGCATCATGAATCGTTGTTTCAAAATGATTGCTTTGTAAGGAGGATACACCTTGAATGGTAGTTCCACCTGGTGAACATACCTGATCGACAAGTGCCCATGGATGCTCCTGTGATTGTAAAATCATTTTAGCACTGCCGAGCACTGCATTTGCTGCTATATCAAGCGCCATATTCTTTGGCATTCCTTCGCGTACAGCTGCACGTGCTAAAGCGTCAATATACATATAAGTAAATGCTGGTGAAGCCCCACCTATTGTTGTAAAAATAGAAAATAAATGCTCAGGCACTTCAATAATTGTGCCAACTGTTTCAAACAAGGAAATAACGAGTTGAAGCTGTGTAGTTGATACTTGTTCACTTGCTGTATAGCAGCTTGTGGATGCACCGATAAGGGCATTGATATTTGGCATTACACGAATAATAGGGGTACTTTCAGATAAATAATCTTGTAGATATGTAATATTTTTACCTGCAGCAATGGAAACAATGACCTGATTGTCCTGTAAATATTTTTTCACTTCTGGTAAAACTTCTGGTAGCATTTGGGGTTTAACACCAAGGATAATGACGTCACAATTTGACATAATGTCTGCGATAGAGCTTATGGCTTGAATACCGTAAGATGTTGCTAATTTTGTTGTTTTGACTTTGGTCCGATTATAACCGTAGATCATGGTAGAATCGAAATCTCCGCTTTTGCACATTCCTTTTATAATAGCTGTCGTCATATTACCAAGGCCGATAAATCCATATTTCACGTGATAGACACTCCTTTATTTAGTTCAAACATACACATTAGTATAAAATAGATTGTTTTTCTTGAATAGCAATATGCAAAGAATCAAGGCAATAAGGTTCAAATTCACGGCAGTCGGTGGTATCATAGAAGATGTTGTGAATGGAACTGTATCTTTATTCTCATTTAGCAGAAAATAAGAAGATCAACAAATCATGTACTTTATGTGAACATAGAGACAGACTCTAGCTAAAAGAGGTAAAATAATAATTTGATATGTTTAATGCAAATTTTGTCGCTTTCTATCGAGGATAGCTTGTAGAAATTAAGAGAGAAAAGGAATTAAGATGAATGGAACAAAATCTAAAAACGGAGCATCAACAACAATCTCGCTCTTCTATTTTAGCGCAAACAGTTAAAACTGGAATTATTAAATCCAATTTAATTCCTATGTGGGCTGGTTTAACGCTAGGGATGTACAAAAATAAAATGACTTTTATCGAGAATATACCTGAGATTATTTTTGCCACGATAGGATCCGCGCTTGTTATAGGAGCCGCTGGGGCATTTAATAATGTCTATGATCGGGACATCGATGCTATTATGCCTCGTACACAAAGCCGTCCTACAGTTACAGGAGAGATGTCTGCGAAATCTACTCTGACTTTAGCGTTTGCTATGCTTATTTTGGGTGTGGCTGTACTATTTCTGGCATCACCATTAGCTGCAGCATTTGGCTTCCTTGGAGTATTTTTGTATGTAGTACCGTATACAATGTGGACAAAGCGTCGTACAATCTATAATACAGAAATCGGAAGCGTAGGAGGAGCAATTCCACCTGTAATTGGCTGGGCTGCAGTCTCTTCCGACATTACACATCCAGCGATACTCGGTTTATTTTTTGTCATGGTTATATGGCAAATGCCTCATTTTTATGCGATTGCTATTCGTAAGCATGCTGACTATGAAGCAGCAAAAGTTCCAATGCTTCCCGTTGTAAAAGGAATGCGTCGAACGTATTATCAAACGAACTTTTATTTACTATTACTAATTTTATCAAGCTTCCTATTTGGCTCTTTAAGTATTGGAATTATGCTTGTTGCACTATTGCTAAGTATTGCATGGCTTGTTATGAGTATTTACGGCTATCATAGTAACAAGGATCAAATTAAATGGGCGACAAAAATGTTTGTGTTCTCACTATTCCATATGACTATTTTGTTTTCAACAGTGATTGTGTACTCATTAGTGGGTGTTATTTTTAAATTGTATTAATGTCATCCTATTACAACAAAAGCCAACAAGTTATTCGTCACTTGTTGGCTTTTCATGTTGTTGAAATACTATTATGTCAATGAAATCAAGGTGACAAATTAAAAAGTATAGCCCTTTTTCAAAAC
>NZ_JBYTBB010000018.1:0-76956 GCF_058788755.1 Lysinibacillus sp. FW301-JW8 | reverse complement strand
AAACTAGGATGGTCCCATATAAATGACAAAGCCACCTGTCTTTCTTCATCACTTTGAAGTGGTTGATGCCTAAATCAGATTTCCACACTTTAAAATGCAACTCAATTTGCCAACGTAAGCGATACAATTCCATGATATGACGAGCAGATATCCACTCTGGCAGATTCGTCATATAAATCGTAATGCCTGCTAAATCACGTACCACTTGTTTGGGCACCTTTCCTGATTTCTGGGCTCGTCGATTAATTTTTTTGATGTGTTGCGCTTTCCCCTGCTCATCATGGGAAAAAATAATACAACGAGCTGGAAAATGAGCATCCCGTCCAAAATAAACACCCTCTAATTCTAAAAGTTCCTCTGGTAGTAACTTTTTACAAAGTGCCACGAAATCAATGCGATGATAAAGACTACTTTGAATAACCTCACCATTTGAGTGATAGGAAGGAAATAGATTTTCGAAAGCGGCATACGCATCTGTCCGTATTTTTGTAATAAAAAAACCCTTTTTTTCCTCGATTTTTTTTAATTGTTCGAAGTTAAAATAACCCAAATCTTGTAGACAAAGTTCATGTTCTGTCAGAAACGGAATCCGCATGGCACCTACTTTCGCATCATTCATTCGGTGAAAAGCAACGTGAAGAAATGTCGATTGACCGGATAAGAGATCCAATTCAAATTGAATTTTGGCGGATGCTTGTTTGGTTTTTTGAGCGCGCTTTTGAAAACGATCTGGTACACTAACTGTGGTGGAATCAAGTACCCGAATACTGGTAAATGGCCATGGTTCAGACAGAGAGAGCGAAGAAAAAGATAGTTGATGTTGTGCCCATACGAATTCTTGAATGAGTCGTTGTAAAAAAGCCGTGGCTTCCGGGGTAAATTTTTTATCCATGGCTGCCCGACTAATGGAAATGGCTTGTTTCATTTGTAAGGTTGTACATAACTCTTGGATTGAGCAATCTGCTAAATTCCCATGGACATGAAACAATAAGGATAGGAAGTCACTCGCAGAGACTAGTCGCTTTCTTTGAATAAAACCCGTTTCTTTGGCTATTTCATCTACTCTTTCAGGACAAATGACTTCAAATAGCTTTTGGAGTAATTGTATATGTTTCGGTGTCGACATCAAAAGCACCCCTTCCAAAAAAAGTTTTGTATATATCTATACCACTTTTTAGAAGAAGTACACATTTCTTAAGTTGACAGCTATGGGCTACTCGACTCCCGTGGGATAGCGAGACAGACGAGAAACTGAGGCCAACACGATGTTGGTCACGAAGGCGTTGTTGCTGTCGCTACGCTTTCGCACAGATAAATTGTCACAGGACGTGACGCACTTAGTCTTCGTTCCTCTAGCGCAGGAAGCCTTGCTCTGCGCGAAAGCGAAGCGTCAGCGGCAAAGCGAGTAGCCTGGAACGGAAATCACCTTCATTTGACTTAGTAGTGTTCACAAAGAGTCCCTTGACCATTTAGTTTTTCAACACTATGCCTACTCTATTAAAGAGTAGGCTTCTCTAGTACGCCTTTAGAAGCGAGCACCAATGATTCAATCTTATGCCAATTATTTTCGTGTAATGCCGTCACAATGGCACTGCCGACAATGACACCATCTCCAAGTGCCCCCATACTAACCACCTGTTCAGGTGTTGAAATACCAAATCCTGCTAGAACCGGAATTTCACTTGCTTCACGTAAGCGAGCAAAATGGCCAGCTAAATCATCTGCAAAGCTTGAGCGAGCCCCCGTGATGCCATTGACTGTCACAGCATAGACAAAGCCTTGACTAGCAGCCGCGATACGCGTAATTCGTTCAGGTGGGCTTGTTAATGATACAAGCTGGATTATGTCAATACCATGAGGATTTAATGCCTCCTGTAATATAGCACTTTCCTCAAGTGGAACATCAGGAACGATTAATCCTGTTACTCTTCCTGCCACACAAGCTTTTGCAAACTCCTCTAAGCCGTAAGCTAAAATAGGATTAAAATAAGTCATAACCACTAATGGTACATGAATCTCAGCTCTAAAGGAGGCCAGCTCTTCTAACACCTTTCGTAATGTCACACCTGCTGCTAAAGCTCGTTCACCTGCTCGTTCTATTGTTGGACCATCTGCAACAGGGTCTGTAAATGGAATACCGACCTCAATAGCAGTAACTTCCAATTGCTGCAGCTTTAGAATTGTTGGTCTTAATGTTTCTAGCCCACCATCTCCTGCCATAATATACGGCACAAATGCTTTATGACCAGCAATTTTTGTTTGTTCAATTGCCTGCTGTAATGTTGTCATGATATATCCCCTCCTAATGCTTTACGGACTGTATGAACATCTTTATCGCCTCGGCCCGATAAGCATACAACAATGATGTCATCTGTAGACATCGTTTTCGCTAGTTTTGCTGTATAGGCGATAGCATGAGAGCTCTCTAACGCAGGAAGTATACCTTCTGTACGGCTTAATAACTGTAAGCCTTCTAGTGCCTCACTATCTGTAATCGAATCAAAATGAGCACGACCAATATCATGTAAATAGCAATGCTCTGGACCCTTTCCTGGGTAATCTAGCCCGGCAGATATAGAGTGAGCCTCCTGTACAAAGCCATTATCATCCTGTAATAAATACATAAATGCTCCGTGCAATACACCTAGCTGTCCACCAGCAATAGCCGCTGCATGTTTTCCTGTTTCAATACCACTTCCCGCAGCCTCTACACCGTATAACGCTACAGCTTCGTCATCGACAAAGGGATGGAACATACCAATTGCATTACTGCCACCACCGATACAGGCAACAACTGCGTCTGGTAAACGTCCTTCCTTTTCAAAAATTTGCTGTCTCGTTTCAATACCAATGATACGCTGGAAGTCTCTGACGATTTTTGGAAATGGATGTGGTCCTAAAGCTGAGCCTAAAATATAATGCGTATCCTCAACATTTGTCACCCAATAGCGAAGTGCAGCATTAACAGCATCTTTCAATGTTTTGGAACCTGTTTCGACAGACTCCACTTTTGTACCAAGTAGCTCCATGCGAAATACATTTAACTGTTGACGCTTGATATCCTCAGCACCCATAAAGACAACACATTCTAGGTTTAAAAGAGCACATGCGGTTGCAGTGGCTACACCATGCTGCCCTGCTCCTGTTTCCGCTACAATTTTCTTTTTGCCCATGCGTTTAGCCAGCAGTGCCTGACCTATGGCATTATTGATTTTATGGGCGCCTGTATGATTTAAATCTTCTCGCTTTAAGTAAATTTTCGCACCACCCAACTTCTGTGTTAAGTTTTCTGCGTAGTACAACGGTGTCTCACGCCCAACATATTGTTGTAAATAATAGGCTAGTTCATCCGTAAATTCCTGATTGCTCATTGCCTCATCATAAGCTAACTCTAGTTCCTGCAAGGCTGTCATTAATGTTTCTGGAACAAACTGTCCTCCAAATTTACCGTAACGACCTTCCTTTGTCGGTACGCTATTTGCAATTGAATTTACCATTATGCTCTTCCTTTCTTTACAGCTTGTATAAATGCATTTATTTTTGCTTCGTCCTTTATACCATCTGTCTCCACACCGCTCGATACATCTACCATATAGGGCGACACCAGAGAAACAGCCTCAGCAATATTTTCAGCTTTTAAACCACCTGCTAAAATTAATTTCTCTCGCGGAATCCCTGCCATTTCTAGAAGTGTCCAATCAAATGTGTGACCACTCCCACCTTTAAAATCGGTGCCGGGTGCATCAAATAAATAATAATCAACATTATAATTAGCTGCTGCACGAACATCTTCTTCATCACGAACTGAAAGTGCCTTAATAGCTGGATAACCTTGCTGACTGATAAATTCGGGTGTCTCTTCTCCATGGTACTGCACATAATCTAATGGCACACCTTCTACAGCGGCTTGCAGTTCCTCCACACTTGGATTAACAAAGACTCCTATTTTCAAAACACCCTTTGGTACATATTTGGCTAATTGATGTGCCTGTTCAATAGAAATTTGGCGCTTGCTTGGGGCAAAGACAAATCCAATTGCATCTGCTCCTGTCTCTACTGCAGCTCGTACATGCTGCTGTTCCTTCAATCCACAAATTTTCACCTTTGTCATACGGATGCCTCCACCTTGCTTACCTGTAAACTTTTTAGTGCGGCTCCTGCATCACCACTACGCATCAAGGACTCGCCAACAAGAACACCACTGGCCCCCATTGCTGCCACCGTTTTAGCATCTTCCTGGTTCCAAATGCCACTTTCACTGATTAACACATGCTCCTCGTCGAATGGGAAAGCCTCTGTAATTTCACGCGTTCGTTCTAAGCTCACCTCAAAGGAACGTAAATCCCGATTATTAACGCCAATCAGTTGAGCTCCTATTGCCAAAGCTCGTTCAAGCTCCTGAAGGTCATGCACTTCAACTAATACCTCTAAATTCAAACCTGTTGCATAGTTATATAAATCACGTAATAATTCATCTGTTAATGCAGCGACGATTAATAAAATAATCGATGCACCTGATGCTTTGGCAAATCGGATTTGTACACGATCAATCATAAAATCCTTACAAAGAAGAGGTGTTTGAACAACATCGGCAACTGCAGCTAAATCCTCAAAGGATCCTTTAAAAAATTCCTTATCTGTTAGTACAGAAATAGCGGCTGCTCCTGCTTGTTCATATATTTTTGCTTGAGCAACTGGATCTGCTCCTTCTGCGATAAGCCCTTTGGAAGGTGATGCACGTTTCATCTCAGAAATAACCTGTAATGTTTCCGATGTTCGTAATTGCACAAATAATGATGATGATCGCGGCTTTTCTGTAAAATAAGCAAGTGGGTCAGGTTGTTCAAGTAATGCACATACCTCTATTTTTTTCTGTTCAATAATTTTATTTAAAATATTCATTGTCCAACCTCCACTTCTTTAATTTTCTCGCTGAAAGCAGCGACTGCCTCTAATTTTTGTAATGCTCGCCCACTAAAAATGCTATCCCTCGCCATGTCTACGCCCTCTTTAACTGTTTCGGCTTTTCCATAACTGAATAGTCCAATACCAGCATTTAATAATACTGTGTCAAAGTAGGCACTTTGTTCACCAGCTAATAATTTTCGCATAATAACGGCATTCTCATCTGCATTTCCCCCTCGGATTGACTCTAGCGGCGCATAGCTAAGCCCTGCATCCTCTGCGGTTAATGAAAAAGGTATTAAGTCTCCTTTATCCACTAAGACAAAGGTATTCTGCCCAGCTAATGACGCCTCGTCTAGCCCCTGTGGTCCTGAAACGACCATCGCTCGTTCACGTCCAAGCATTTGTAAAACCGAAGCGTACTCCATGACAAAATTAGGTCGATTTATACCCGTAAATTGCGTTGATAATGAAACTGGGTTTGTAAGAGGACCTACAAGATTAAAAATTGTTGGTTTACCCAGAGCACGACGCACCTCTCCAATCCGCTTTAATTTTGGATGCACATTTGGCGCATATAAAAAGGCAATCCCCTCTGTCTCTAGCAGTTCAACAGTTTGCTCAATTGTAATATCGGTATGAATACCGAGCGCTTCTAAAACATCCGCACTTCCTGATGCTGAGGAAATTTTGCGGTTACCATGCTTAGCCATTTGAACACCTGCTCCAGCTAAAACGAAAGCAGATGCTGTACTGATATTAAAGGTATTCAAACCATCACCGCCTGTACCGCAATTATCCATATATACACCTGCTTTTGCAGGTACATCAAGCGCAAATGACCGCATAACAGTTGCCAATGCTGCTACTTCATGTGCTGTTTCACCCTTAGTTGATAATGCTGTTAGAAAGCTAGCTATTTCCTCCTTCGGTGTGTCATCCTGGAATATCCAATTTGCTGCCTGCAGCATTTCTTCATATATGAGATGCTCGCGCTGCTGTACTTTTTGCTGAATAGCTTCCATTAATGTTGACCTCCTTCTTTTTCAAGTAGCCGTAAAAAATCTCGTTCTTCCTCTTCTGACTGTTTCAAAATTTCGTTGGTATTTGTATATTTCGTAACCGTTACAGTTGTTTGCATATGCATTGTTTCATTGGCTATCACCATTGATTTTCCTGTTAAAGCAAAATCAAGATGACCATTGAAGCCAATAAACCCAAGGGCACCGCCAAAAACACCTGTAGCCTGACTAAATTTATCCAAATAATCCTTGGCCTGTGCCTTTGGAATTTCTGTTGATGCAAAAGGTGGTAATGTAGCAGCTAAGACATCAAGTCCATGAAGCATCGGTAAAATTTGACCTTCAACCCTAGATGTCATGTGTAAAGCTTGCTTAGAACGCTCAATTTTCATCGCCTCAATCACCTGAATCGAATCTCGGAAGCACACTGACCGCAGCTCTTGCTGAATGGCGGAAACTAGTACCGCATGAGATTTTCTCACTTCTGTGCTTTCCACTAGTTTTCGTTCTTGCTCCAAGTCTTCACCCTTAGTTTTACCTCTAGGAAGCGTTCCTTCTGTTGGCGTTGCAATAACCCGCTCACCCTTAACTCGAATAAGGCTTTCAGGAGATGTTCCTAATACTATGTGATCCTCAAATTCTACATAATACATATAGGGTGCCGGATTTTTCTTCCGTAATTGACGATATAAAGCGAAAGCATCTCCTTGTAAATCAGCTATTAAGCGCTTTGAAAGCACAACCCTTGCCGTCTCTTCATCCAAAATATTTTTAATAGCAGTAAGAGAGCTCTCAAAATGTTCATTCGCTAAGTATTCCTTTGGAGCATAGTGACAGTTTGTATCCTCAGCCTCTTTACCTTTTAAAAGCTGTTGTGCTAGCTCTTCTAAATTTGGTTCTTTTTTTTCTGCATCTATATTTGTATGAATTAGTGTAACTTCGTCTGTTACATGATCAAAAACAATAACTGTCTCATAAACATGGAAATGCACGTCAGGCAGCTCCATATTCACCTGTACAGTAGAAGGAATTGACGTTGCCCCATGACCTACATAACCAACAGCACCTCCTGAAAATGGGAACTGCGTAGTATTGGAAACGCGAGGCATTAATCTTTTCAATAACACAAATAAATCACCTTTATGTGTATATGTTTTTCCCGTTTTATAGGAATACTCTTGAATTTCATCTCCTTGACCTTTATATGTTTTTCTAGGGTTAGTACCAATAAAAGAAAAACGTCCTGCACCCTCATGCTGGGCTGAACTCTCTAGCAAAAATTTATGATTACCTTGTAAGCGTCTAAAAATTAAAATCGGCGTTAAAGAATCACCATTAATTGTTTTCATTTTTGTTCTTGAACTCGTAGATAGCATAAGTACCAAGCTCCTTTTCAAAATTTCTACTGAATGCAATCACTGATTAAATAGTTGCTGAAAATAAAAAAAGCCCTCTGCAAAAAGGATTTTTCCTAATTGCAGAGGACGATTAAGACCGCGTTGCCACCTCATATTAGAGCATATTGCTCTCCCTTATGTGCTGTCCTAGCATGACATGAAATCCATCACACAAAGATAGTCCGAAGACTTTTAACTTTTTAACCTGCATGGTCATTAAAGTTAAAGCACCCCCTATAACGTAGGGAAGCCGTTCGCTTTTATTATAAGCGACTCTCATAAGTCCATTCACATAAGCTGCAAATCAGTTCACACCATCCACTGACTCTCTAGATTGCACACTTACACTACTATTCTTATTCAACAATTTCTCAGCTATTCTTATCTAAACTCAGCTCATCTGTTCTATGGCCAGCCTCGCTCCCGAGACCTTCTACCATTGTTCGAACAAAAAGTTAGCCTTATTCTATGCCAAACCAACAAAATTGTCAATCAATTCTGAGAAAAAGAAAAAATACGAATGAAATGATGAAAAGCATTACTAGTAAAAATCGCTTTTATCTATTCAACAAAAAGGAAGTAAAAATACCTAAATTTAAACTTTTCCCAAGTATTGACCTTGCAAAAATATCAAGTTATAGTAATTTCAGAACATTTATTCTCTAATATTATGAAGGAAAGAAGGAACGTAAATGTCCGTTCGCAAAAAACTAAATATAGGATTTATTTCATTAATTTGTTTATTACTGATTTTGAGTATTCTCTCATTTCTGCAATTTAAAGTAGCGAAGAGAGATATAGATGAGGCATTAAATCATCGAATTGTTCAAATGCAATTAACAGAAAAAATACAGCAACAAATTGCCTCTCAAGGTCTATTTTTACGTTCCTATATTTTAAATAGTAAAGATGAAACGGCGAAAGCTAATTTAGAAAGATATGAAAAGCTATTGCCTGAGACGATTCAAGAATTGACTAGTATCGTCCGTTCAGATTATACAAAGGGTATTATGGAGCAAGTAACTGCATTACAAAATGACTTACTGTCTAGTTCCGAAAAGGCGATACAAGCTTTTACTAATGGCGACCCTGATTTAGCATTATCCTACATAAATAATGATGTGACAAAATATAATAGGGAAATCTTTGCTTTGACAAAAGAGCTATTAGAATATCATAATGAACAACTTCAAAAGGTTGAGCATAATGTGGATTTAACTGTATCAAGAGCTATCATTATCTCCATTGTCTTGCTTATTGTAAGTGTTTTTGTAGGACTATACTTTATGAATTTTGTGAAAAATTCTATCGTACAACCTCTACGACAGGTAATCGATGCAGCTGATGCATTAGCACAAGGTGATTTAACAATCGACCAACTCGACTATAGCTCAAAAGATGAAATTGGTATTCTTGCTACAGCAGTAAATACGTTAAAACAAAATTTATCTAAGCTAATAGGAAGTGTTCAAGATAGTGCCACACATTTATCTGCTGTTTCTGAAGAGCTTTCTGCAAGCACTGAGGAAGTGACAGCTACGTCAAGCGATATTGCACACCGTGTAAAAGAAACAACGAATCACTTAACTGCATCAGCCAGCTCAGCTCAGCAAAGTACAATCGCTATGGATGAAACTGCATCTGGTGTACAGCGTATAGCTGAGGCTACACAATACTTACATCACAACGCTCTCAATATGACACATCTTGCCAATACAGGTGGTGCAACCATTTTAACTGCTAAAGATCAGATGAATACAATCTCTGGAGCTACAATACGTATTGCTGATTTTACAAAAAAACTTAGTAAGCAATCTGAAGATATTGGCCAAATTACAAAAGTAATCACAGCCATTACGGAGCAAACCAATTTACTAGCATTGAATGCCGCTATCGAAGCAGCAAGAGCTGGTGAACACGGCAAGGGCTTTGCAGTCGTTGCAGATGAAGTGCGAAAGCTAGCAGAGGAATCAAATCAATCTGCGAGTCAAATTGTCGCAATTACAAATGAGATTCAAAAGGATACAAGAAATGTCGAGGATGCTGTTAATGAAGGCTTAGCATCTGTTCAAGATGGTGTAGCTAAAATATATGAGGCAGGCGATGCCTTTGACGCTATTTCATCATCTGTTCAAGACTTCACAGACCAAATTGAAGATATTTCAGCCACTTCGGAACAAATTTCAGCTGGCGCTCAAGAAGTAGCCGCCTCTATAACAGAAATTGCCACTGGTGCAGGCATTTCAGCAGATAACTCCCAAATTATTGCCCAGGCAGTTGAGGAGCAAGTAGCCACAATGCAGCAGGTCAATGCAGTAGCTGAGGAACTAAGTGACAACGCCTAACAGCTACAAACCTTACTCCAACAATTTAGACTTTAATGGACAAAACAAAAAGAATCTGCAACTTTCCAATGAAAGCATGCAGATTCTTTTTTATCATCAAAAACAGGGAAAGAAAATTTCCTTCCCTGCTCCAAATTTAAAGTCATATTTTAAACAACAGGCTCGTCAGTACCCCATTGCTTCTTCTCTTTTTTGTGAATCTGACCATCTGATTTTTTCATTTCACGAATTTTTAATGAATACCAGATTTGTGCTGCAATACAGATTGATGAATACATACCTGTTATTAAACCAATTAATAACGCGATTGAGAAGTTTTGAATCGATGGTGCACCTAAAATAAGAAGTGCCACTGTAACGATAATAACTGTTAACACGGTGTTCACAGATCGACCCATCGTTTGACGTAATGATTTATTAACGATATTCGCTAACACTTCACGGTCCTTAATCGTATCATATCGATCTAAGTTTTCACGCATCCGGTCAAACGTAACAATCGTGTCATTAATGGAGTAACCAACAATCGTCAGTACCGCCGCAATAAATGTTATATCGACCTCTAAGCGCATAAAACTAAATACCGCAACAATTAAGAATACATCATGTAGTAACGAGACAATTGCGCCAATACCCATACGCCATTCGAAACGAACCGCTACATAGATAATAATACCAAGAGCTGCCAGTGATAAAGCTTTGATCGCGTTAATCACAAGTTCTTTACCAACAGTTGGCGACACTGTACTTACCCCAGGCTCATGACCATATTTTTCGCCCGCTTCTTTTTTGAATTTCAAAATATCCGCTTGAGATAGATCTTCTTTATAACGAATAACTGCAGAGTTACTCTTTTCTCCTGCTAAGATAATATCCTCAGATGAGAAGCCAATGCTATCTATATATTTGGATACCTCTTCTTTCGTCAACGTTTGATCTGCTTCAATTTGCACACGCGTACCACTTGAGAAATCAATACCAAGGTTTAGTCGGAATATACCAATAACCACTAAACCAGCCACTAAAATAGCTAATGAGAATGTGTAGAATTTCTTACGATTGTGAACAAAGTCAAAACGATCAAATTTCGTTGATAAATCTAATGTTCCGATATTTTCATCTAAGCTATGCTGTTTCGATTTCGCAATACCAAACCACGCAGGATTGTTGAAATAGCCACTATTTACAAGTAATCCTTGTAATACTCGAGATCCCCAAACAGCTGTTAGGAAGCTTAGTAAAATACTAATAATTAATGTTGTTGCAAACCCTTTAACAGAGCTTGTCCCGAATTGGAATAATACAGCAGCTGCTAATAATGTAGTTAGCTGCGCGTCGATAATGGCTGATAGGGACTGCTTCGAGCCAATTTGGAATGCTTGTTTTACTGAATGGCCTACTCGTAGTTCCTCACGAATACGCTCAGCCGCTAGAATATTGGCATCCACAGCCATACCTATACCGAGCACAATCGCTGCAATACCTGGAAGTGTTAAAACAGCATTAATCCAATCAAAAACCACAAGTACTAAGAAAGTGAAAATGGCA
This sequence comes from Lysinibacillus sp. FW301-JW8, assembly GCF_058788755.1. Classification (NCBI taxonomy): domain Bacteria; kingdom Bacillati; phylum Bacillota; class Bacilli; order Caryophanales; family Bacillaceae; genus Lysinibacillus; species Lysinibacillus sp. FW301-JW8. The sequence continues at coordinate 65,739 of NZ_JBYTBB010000018.1, read as the reverse complement.
AGTGTAATGATAGAAATAAAACCAGGCAAACGGTAGTAGAATAGCATAAATAAGAAAATTAATACTACACCCACAATACCAGCGAAAACGGTACTTTTCAGTGCTTGGTCACCAAACTGTGCACCAACTGACGTAGAATAAATTTCATCAAGCTTTACTGGAAGTGCACCAGCATCTAATATACCTGCTAAATTTTTTGTTTCTTCAACTGTGAAGTTCCCGCTAATCATTACATCTGTTGTATTTAATGTTTGACTAACTGTTGCAGCAGATGCATAACGAGGCTTCGCTTTTTGTGATTCAGTTTTATATGAATCAACACCTTCTTCAAAGTCTAACCATACTACGAGTAAATTTTCACCTGCTGGTTTAGCGGCAATTTTACTTGTAATATCAGCAAATTTTTTCGCATCTTTTAATGTTAATGAAACGATTGGGCGATTCTGCTGGTCAAAGGAATCCTTTGCTCCACCTGGCTTTAGGTCATCACCATCTAATAGTAAATTATCATCGACATCACGGAATGTTAAATTTGCAGAAGTAGACAATAATTTACGTGCTGATTCTTGGTCTTCAACACCGGCTAATTGCACACGAATGCGGTTTTTGTCTTCAACCTGAATACTCGGTTCACTTACCCCGATAGCATTTACACGTTCACCAAGTGCTGTTGCAGTTGCCGATAAAACACCCGGTGTAACTTCTTGTCCCTCTTTTAATTCTTTTACCTCATAAAGAACCTCAAACCCGCCCTGTAGGTCAAGACCAAGCTTAATGTCCTTTAAGACGCCGTTTACAGTCGTACTAATGGCTGCTGTAAAGAGCACCAAAATCAATACGAATGCAACTATACGACTTTTTAGTTTCATTTATAAATCCTCCTCGAATAGGTGTAAGGGCATTCCTTACACTACAAACAAGTATAATAGCAAGACCTTTTGAAACGTCTATTCCTCCTTTTCCTGTAGAATAATGTAGCCTGTGCTTCAAAAAGGTTGCTCTACTTATTTCAATCGTTCATAACGCGCAAATTTATCTTTTTAACCTCTACTTTTCATAACAGCTATTAGAGGTATGACAGTAAAAATACTTATTTCAATAAAAAAAGCGCAACACACTCATTATGAAACAGGTTGCGCTTGGTGTCAATTCAACACTTTTAGTATTCTTTTATTATTTGACAATTTTTACACAGTTCTTAAACTTTAACTGGTCCAAGTAGCATTTTTAACTCTTCTGCGTTCAATTCTGAAAACCAATTATTACTTTGTAAAAACTCTACTTGATTAAAAGATACAATATCCGACGGAGATACAGAAAAAATAGTAGCGATAATCTGATGTAATCGTAATTGTTCGATATTTTTTTTACGCCATTTTTTCTCTATACAATAGCGCCAAAGTTCTTCTGCTGTAATCGCATCGTATTGAAAATGCTGAAACTCTCCTATCTTACTATCAATTGCCGGACGAATTTTTTCAAATAGTTGCTCATATTGCACACTCATTTTGAATCATCTCCAATCAAAGTTGTATCGTAAGACATGTTTGCATACAAATAGTGTAAATGAATTTTTGCGGCTTGAGAAGGGACGGATGGCATGAGTTCTTTTGTACGAGGTACACTATTTTTGATGTTCGTGATTTTTTTATCGAAACTCTTTGGCTTCTTTTATAGAATGCAGTTTATGCGGATCGCTGGTGAAGAAGCAGTCGGTATTTATATGACCGTCTATCCTGCTTTTATTTTCTTTATCTCACTCATTCAACTTGGACTACCTATCGCTGTAGCAAAAATTGTAGCAGAGCTACTAGCAAAAAACAAACGTGAAAACATCTTTGGTGTTATGAAAACGGCTATACTTTGGTCATTTATTGGTATGATCATCTTTATGCCAATTGTTGCACTAGCAATACCATATATCTCGACTACACTATTACATAATGAACATACAACCTTTACGCTCTGGATTGCGCTCTTTGCGGTGCCTGTGTCAGTTGGCTCTGGGCTATTGCGCGCTTATTTACAGGGTATCGCGAAAATTACACCAACAGCTTGGTCTCAAATGCTTGAACAACTTGTACGTATTGGCTTTATCACATTTATGCTTCCATATGTAGCAAATTATAATAATGCTTCTGTAACAGCAGCCTCTGCCATGGGGATTACGCTTCTAGCAGAAGTAATTGCTTTCTTATATTTGTGGATGCATTATATTATTTCAAAGAAAAAATTATTGACAAGAAAAAATAAAATCGAGGCATATCCTTCCTCACCCATGTTACGAGTAGCCCTCCCCTCTGCTGGAAGCAAGCTATTTGGTTCCTTTACATGGTTTTTAGAGCCGATTATCTTTTTAAAGGCTCTAACAATGGCTGGATTGACAGCCTCCGCAGCAACGATTCTTTATGGTGTTATTTCGGGCGTACTAGTGCCGCTTTTGTTATTCCCGGCTTTTGTATCCACTGCACTGTCGATTGTCCTAATTCCGGCTGTTAGCGATGCTGTAGCTCGTCAGCATACACCGCTTTTACAGGAACGTATCTCCGTGTCGTTGCGATTATCGTCTTTAGTGGGATGTATTGCCGCTACGTATTTTTTTGTTCACGGTGATGAACTAGCGATGAAGCTCTTTCATCTACAAGAAAATCGAGGTTATGTGAAAATATTAGCCCCTATTTTTTACTTTTACTATATTCAAAGTCCATTGCACTCGATATTGCAGGCAATAGGCGAGGCCCGCGCTGCCATGATGAACTCCATTTACGGTGGTCTAGGAAAGCTATTTGTCATGTTTGTGCTCGCTTCTCAGCCTGGTATACAGGAAAAGGGGGCAGTTGTGGCAATTGGATTTGGTGTATTACTTACTTCGTTCTTGCATATCGCAACAGTCAGACAACGCAAAAATTTACGTGCAGGCTTTAGAATGTTTGTAGTACCTTATAGTTGCTTTATTGGGGTTTGCGTCACTCAATATTTTTTAATACCCATCATGTCTTTACCTTTTATTTTAAGTAGTTGTGTAACTTTATTTTTACTATTTACTTTTTTAATTTTCTCGAATCAGCTACGTTTTACGGATGTCCAGTATCTACGGAAATTAGTGAAAAAAGTTTAAGATTCTTTCAGTTGAATATGGAGTCGATTATCTTCCCAAATACAAAAAAATACAGTTTTACAATTTGTAATATTATTTTTGGCTAACTCAGCTATTAGCCACTCAGCATCCTTATGCAGAAGTTTCAAATGTCTTTCTTGAATATCGCCATCGATTATCAGTGGGTATACAAATGCCTTTTCATCTTTCTCATAAACAGAAAGATTCCCAGAGGGCTCCAAATAAGCGTAAGCAACTTCTGTAACAGAGGCAGTGCCATTTTCGCGCAATTGCTGACACAAATCATCTAAATTATAGCGTTGCTTGCGCATTTCTTTTTCTAAAATGACACCATCCTTAACCAGTAAAACTGGATCACCATCCACTAAATCACGAAATTTTTTATTTTTTAATGATAAATAAGCACTTCCTATTTGAATAAAAAACAACATGATAATTGGTAAAACGGCATGCATTAAAGGAGTTTCAAAGTCATCAAGTGCAAATGCGGCAACCTCAGCCATTAAAATGGATACCACTAAATCGATGACAGATAATTCACCAACCTCACGTTTACCCATTAAACGAAAAATGATTAGAATAAACACATAGATAAAGCATGTTCTAAAAATAATAATTAAATATTCTTCCATACAGTCACCCCCATACTAACAAGGTGACCGTGTATGTTGCATTTTATACAGAAATGCTTAGTCAAAAATAATTGAAATGGCGATAAGAAATACAAAAGGCATTATCCAAATTTATGTTGGACAACACCTTTAAATCGAAGTTTAGTTATTTTTCACTTACAATGCGTCCGATTGCTTGACGATCAAATTTTACACGTACATTTTCTGAGATTTTCAATGTTACTGCTGTATCCTCAATCGAATCAATCACACCATGTAAGCCACCTATTGTAATTACTTTATCTCCACGTTGCAAATTGCTCTGCATATTTTGTGTTTCCTGCTGTCTCTTTTTAGCAGGGCGGATTAAAATAAACCACATTGCAACGAACATCAACACTATCGGTATAAATTGTAAATACGAATTCATAATTCTTGCCCCCTTTCCATTATCACTTTTTTTAGTATAGACTATTCCACCATTAAAAAGCGATGGACAAGCCCAAAAATTTTCTATATTACTAATATTTTTTCTATAATAGACAATATTTTGCTAGAAATATACACTATTCACAGTGATTCACATTATCTTTTGACTATTTTTTGTGCATATCTTTTTGCCTTAAAATTAAAAGTTTTTAGCATCTGGGCCATTAAAGCCGTATTTCTCGAAAAACTCTTCTCGGAAATCACCTAGACGATCTTCACGGATTGCCTCACGTACTTGCTCCATTAATTTCAATAGGAAGTGTAAGTTATGGTATGACGTTAAACGAATACCAAACGTTTCCTCAGTACGAATAAGATGTCGAATATAAGCACGTGAATAATTTTTACAAGTATAGCAATCACAATTCGGATCAATCGGGCCAAAATCACGAGCATACTTTGCATTCTTCACTACTAAACGTCCTTCAGAAGTCATTAGTGTACCATTACGTGCAATACGTGTTGGCAGTACACAGTCAAACATATCAATACCACGAATTGCCCCGTCGATTAATGAGTCAGGTGAACCAACCCCCATTAAATAACGTGGTTTATTTGCAGGCATTAATGGTGTAGTAAACTCTAAAACTCTATTCATGACATCCTTTGGTTCGCCAACGGACAGCCCTCCAATAGCATATCCTGGGAAATCTAGCTCGACTAATGCTTCTGCTGAACGACGGCGTAATTCCTCATATTCTCCACCCTGAATAATACCAAACAGCCCTTGCTCTTCTGGACGGTTATGTGCTTCTTTACAACGCTTCGCCCAACGAGTTGTTCGGTCAACAGATTGTAGCATATAGTCGTAAGTTGCAGGGTATGGCGGACATTCATCAAAGGCCATCATAATGTCTGAACCTAAATCATTTTGAATTTCCATTGCCTTTTCTGGGCTTAAAAACAATTTATCTCCATTCAAATGATTGCGGAAGTGAACCCCTTCTTCTTCAATTTTTCGGAATTGACTAAGTGAGAATACTTGGAAGCCACCTGAATCTGTTAAAATTGGGCGATCCCAGTTCATAAATTTATGCAAGCCCCCTGCTTCCTTGACAATATCATTGCCTGGACGAAGCCATAAATGGTACGTATTAGATAGGATGATACCTGCATTCATTTCCTTTAGCTCCTCAGGAGACATTGTTTTAACGGTTGCTTGCGTCCCTACTGGCATAAAGGTCGGTGTTTCAAAGGAGCCATGTGGTGTATGCACGATACCAAGACGTGCTCCTGTTTGCTTACAAGTATGAAGTAGTTCATAACGAATTGCTGGTTGTGTCATAAAATAAATATTCCTCTCTTATCTGAAGTAAAAACAGTACTCCGATTTTATCCTTAATTATCTCTTCGGACGAATAAACATAGCATCACCGAAGCTAAAGAAGCGATATTTTTCCTCTACAGCTTGATGATAGGCACTTAAAATTGTCTCTCTTGTTGCAAGCGTACTAACAAGCATGACAAGGGTAGATTTCGGCAAATGGAAGTTTGTAATTAAGCCATCTACCACTGTAAATTCATAACCTGGGTAAATAAAAATAGAGGTCCAGCCTTGTTCTGCTCGCACTTCTCCATTATATTTAGAGCCAATAGTTTCTAGTGTTCGTGTAGAAGTTGTCCCAACTGCAATCACTTTGCCACCATTACGTTTTAGACGATTAATCGTTGAAGCAGCTTCTTCTGTCACACTATAGAATTCAGCATGCATTTCGTGATTTTCAATGGAATCTACACTGACAGGTCGAAAAGTTCCGAGTCCCACATGTAACGTGATAAAGACAACCTCCACACCTTTAGCCTTTACTTGTTCTAGTAATTCTTCTGTAAAATGCAGTCCCGCTGTTGGAGCTGCAGCTGAGCCTCGTTCTTTAGCATAGACGGTTTGGTATCGATCCTTATCCTCTAATTTTTCGCGAATATATGGAGGTAAGGGCATCTCACCAAGCTGCTCTAAAATTTCATAAAAAATCCCATTATAGTTAAACTCAAATGTACGTCCGCCATGATCAAGCTCTCCTGTACAAGTAGCTGTCAGTAAGCCATCTCCAAATGTGACAATTGTACCGACTTTTACACGCTTTGCTGGCTTCACAAGTGTTTCCCATTCATCCGTACCAGCCATTTGCTTTAATAACAATACTTCTATATGGGCACCCGTTTCTTCTTTTATGCCCATTAAACGCGCTGGCAGTACTCTTGTATCATTTAGCACAAGGCAATCACCAGCATGTAGCTCATCTAAAATATGTGCAAAATGATGATGCTCCACTACATTTGAGCCTGGCGTCACAACCATTAATCGGCTAGCTGTTCGATCGACAAGCGGCGTTTGGGCTATAAGCTCCTCTGGTAATTCAAAATCAAAATCTTCTACACGCATGAAAAAAACTTCCTTCTTCTATGTTTGTTGGGGATAATCATATCCAAAATGTTCGTAGGCTAAATGACTAGCGACTCTTCCACGTGGAGTACGCTGGATAAAGCCAATTTGCATTAAATACGGCTCATAGACATCTTCTATTGTAATCCGCTCCTCACCGATGGATGCAGCTAATGTATCTAAGCCTACAGGACCTCCCTTAAAGCGCTCAATCATATTGGTTACTAGTTTATGGTCTATATGATCAAGTCCTCTAGGATCGACCTGTAACAGCTCTAATGCTTGCTTTGCAAGATTCTCTGTTATCATACCATCTCCAAGCACCTGTGCATAATCTCGCACCCGCTTCAACAAGCGGTTTGCTATACGAGGTGTTCCACGCGAGCGTCTAGCCATTTCACCTGCTGCTACTTGCTCAATTTCCACATCAAATAAATGTGCACTACGCACGACAATCTCAGCAAGTGATGTATCATCATAATACTCTAACCTCAGCAGTACACCAAAGCGATCCCTTAAAGGTGCCGATAATGCGCCAGCCCTTGTTGTGGCACCGACGAGCGTAAATGGTGGCAAATCAAGACGGACAGAACGTGCTTCAGGCCCTTTACCAACAACAATATCTAAGCAAAAATCTTCCATGGCTGGATAAAGTACTTCTTCAATAGCACGTGGCAAGCGATGAATTTCATCGATAAATAGTACATCTCCAGGCTCTAATGAACTTAAAATAGCTGCTAAATCTCCAGGACGTTCGATTGCAGGTCCGCTTGTCATGCGCACATTGACATTCATTTCATTGGCAATAACAGCAGCTAGTGTCGTTTTCCCAAGTCCAGGAGGTCCATATAATAGCACATGATCTAAACTTTCCTGACGAAGCTTTGCTGCTTCAATGAAAATTTGTAAATTCTCCTTTACTTTATGCTGTCCAATATATTGTGCCAATCGCTGGGGTCTTAAAGATAATTCAAATTGCTCATCATAGCTGCCTGCCTCACTAGCCATCATACGTTCAGACATGTACTTTTCCCCCTTTCACTATTTCAACTTAAGTAGCAATTGTAACGCTTGTTTCATAAAGGCATCTGTCGTTTGCAGCTTTTCATTTTCCTCAAGCTGTGGACGTACTTTTTCAAGCTCTTTTTCAGAATAACCAAGTGCCAATAAAGCAAGAATTGCCTCCTCCAGCTCATGTTTATACGGGTTTACACCGAAAAGTGGTAACTCATCCTCAGTACTAGGCAATTCAATTGTGTCCAGTATGGAACCAAGCTTGCCTTTTAAATCTAAAATCATTTGGCGTGCTGTTTTTTTTCCTACACCGGGGAATTTTACTAAAAAAGTTTCATCTTCTCTTTCAATAGCACTAATTACCTGCTGTGGGTTACCTGTAGCTAAAATAGCCAACGCTCCTTTTGGCCCAATTCCTGAAACTAAAATGAGCTTACGAAATAATTCTCGTTGGTCCAGATTAGGAAAACCATATAAAACTTGCGCATCTTCACGTACGTGTAAGTGTACAAAAATTTGTTGTTCAAGGGCTGATGTTCTAAACGCAAATGGATTCGGTGTGTTTAGCTGCCATCCAATTCCTTGCTGCTCTAGCACAATATACTCAGGGGTAATACGTGTTATTTGTCCTTTTAAATAGTCATACATCTATAATCCCTCACATTCATCGTCTTCGATTATAGCATATAGCGAACGAATGCTCGACTATAAGAAAGATAGTATAGTAGTTGCACCCACACAAAAATGACCGCCAAAAGACGGTCATTTTTTCATCATTCTATCAATATCGTACCACAATTTTGGCCAGTATGTGAGGGCACGTTTTGTAAACGGTACTAAATAATCTAAAAATACTAGTTGCTGTTCTAATGGTAAATCTACTGCAAAAAGCCATTCTCGTAATAGTTCATTTGGATATTTTAAACGATGTAGCTTTCTTTTATCTAATCGTTTCAGCTCTGGTAGCTCTGAAAAAATTTTAGTAAGGTCATAATCTACCGCTGGTAATACCCGATGTAACCATAAAATATATTCATCATCCGCTTCTCCAAGATGTGCCAAATCAAAATCAATTAACTTTAATTCGCCATCAGAGCATCTTAAAAAATTATGATGTACAACATCTCCATGTAAAAGTGTAATATCTTTTTCGGGTACATCCTCCATAGAGATTAACTGTAAGGATTTATCACTATAGTGTAAAATTTGATCTATTTCTTCTTTTGTTAAAAAAGCGCGGAATTCATTGCGTCTGCTCTTAAAACGTAGATAACGCATTTGCCATTTTAAAAGCTGTGAATAAGTGTGTAAACCCGGTATTTTTTTCCAGGATATTTTTTTATAGGTATCATGTAAAGCAATTAATAGCTTAAGAGATTCTATTCTGTCCTTTTTATGAGTAAAATTAGCACTATGGCTATCCTCTTGCCATACTTGCACAATTAAATTTTCATCATCACTCTTCACTATAGGCAAAATTAACGAAGGCGTAAGCCGTCCAAGCTGTCGATGGATTGCCTTTACCTTTTCTGTTATTTCTAATTGCTTTGCACGTTTGACAAAATAGGTTTTGGAGCGATATTTATATTTCCAAATATTAGGCTTTAGTTCCTCAATAATATATGCTTTTTCACCATCGATAAGGCGTCATCCCGCCTGGGTATAAGTGCGGTGACACCCATGGTCCACATGTCGGGCATGGCGGTGGGCAAGCCGATGGACATGGTGGCGGTGGTGGGCATGGCGGTGGGCAGTGACATGGGTCCATTTGCCAATTCGGCATCATTGGTTGAGCATTGCAACCACAAGACTGCCCCATATTCATCTCTGGCATAGGTTGGAACTGAGGCTGCGTATATGCTTCAGGTTTTTGGAAGAACGGTGATGTGCTTGACTCTAAGAAATTCTCCATTCCAGCTACATGACTACCCTTCATTTCACAAGATGTTGGTTGCTGTGGCATTGTATAGGCTTCTACTTGTGGCTCCATTTGCATCGGCATTTGCATTGGCATTTGCATTGGCATTTGCATTGGCATCTGCATTGGCCACCACATATGATGATGAACTGGCTGATGACAGCTAGAACAATGTGGTACTGCTGGCATTTGTGGTGGCATGATATAAATCGGTTGTGGCATTGGCGGTGGCGGTGCTGGTTGTATAACAGGTGGCGGTTGAATTTGTACTGGTGGTGGAGCAACGTTTTGTGTTTGCTCTATCTGCGGCATAACTACTTGCTGGTGCCAGCTTAGCTCTACAGGCTGTGGTACAAACATCGGTTGTTGTGGCATTGGCATCGGCATTGGATAAGGTATTGGTATCATCTGTGGTTCGGGCATCGGTGGTGGTGGCACCACAACAGGTGGTGGCATTGGTCTTTGTACCTCTTTTTTAACACTTTCTTTACCTGGCTTTGTAGGTGATTCTTTGTGCATTTGTGTTTCCTTATGTCCTTCTTTATGTGTTCCCCAGTTTGTTTCTCTATGTCCCTCTCTGTTCCCATCTCGATGCCCTTCTCTATGCGGTTCTTTGTTTATTTTTTCAGGCAAAATGATTTCCATGCCTGGAACAATATAATCTGGATTAGCAAGATGGGCATTCAGTCTCTTTAAATCTTCAAACGAAACGCCGTATTCTTTGGCAATCTTCCACAACGTATCTCCCTTTTGAACAATATGAATACGCAATGTTTTCCTCCCTTCCTCTCTACGTATCATATGTTCAATGTTTCATTTGGATACAAAAAATTCACGCATGTTAGAAATGCTTCATGGTACACTAAGCTTTAAGGAAAACTGCTTCCTTTATTACAGGCAGAGGTGATCTCTTATGAAAAAAATGTTAGGCGAGGAGCGCAGATTGTATCTTCTGGCACAATTAAAAAATAGTACAACACCTATAACAGGCACAGACCTAGCTAAATTTGCCAATGTTTCTAGACAAGTCATTGTCAATGATATGACATTATTAAAGGCTAGAAATGAGCCTATTATTGCAACTAGCCAAGGCTATCTCTATATGCACCAGGAACACTTGCAGCATACTGTAGAACGGACAATCCCCTGTTTCCATACATCAGTGGATGCTGAAGATGAGTTGATGACCATCGTTGACTGTGGAGGCACAGTAAAAAATGTTATCGTTGAACATCCAATTTATGGTGAAATTACTGCGTCCCTCATGGTATCTAATCGGCATGAGGTTAAACAATTTATTGAACGTATTAACAAAACACAGGCAAGCTATTTATCCGAGCTCACTGGAGGTACACATCTACATGTTATTTCTGCACCTTCAACAGAAATATTAAATTTGATTGAGCGTACATTAGAAAATAAAGGCTATTTAATTGCAGATCAATAGTATTTTCTTAGCTGCTAGCCTTCTCTACAAAAAGACTAGCAGCTGCTTTTTATCTGTTATATTTTTTATTACTTTTTGGTGAGGTAATCTCAATTGTATCCCCTTCAGTTAACTGGTTAAATAAATAATCCGTCAGGGGATCATTTTTCTGGATGTTAGCACTTCGACTGATGGTCATTACATACCCTTTATGACCTGTCTTTTCAATTACTGGGAAATTTTTTTGAAGAGAAGGTGCTTCATTCAGCATTGTTAAACGCACTGAAACATAGTTATCTGTTCCATCTATAGGTGCAATTGTACCATCTATTGGTACAATATAAATTAACACGACTAAATCGCTTTCCTGTACTTTTTTCACAACACGAAATGATTTAAAAAACCAAGTATGCATACCTATTTTTACTTTTTTGTAGTCATTTTTTTCTAATCGAGTGGCTATTTCTGCTAATCGATAAAATATTAATTGAAAAGCAATAATTTCTTCATGTGTAACACTTTCCTCTAATGCTTCGCGAATAGAAATTATTAAATATTTACCTAAATTTTTATAATGATCTGGTAAAAGGCCCAAGCTTTGGTACTGATGTACGATTGGTTTTATGGATGGGATAAATTGTTTTAAAGATTCTTGCATCACAGCTCCAAAAACCATATCGATTAATGACATTGCAAATTCTTCTATTTTGTTGACATCATCTTGAAACATATGTAGGAAATCTGGTTCATTGTTCTGTAATTTTTCCACAAAAAGTATCTTTATTTTTTCTTTATTCAGTTGTATTGCTGGTGCAATTTTTTTAATCTCCTTTTGAATATCCACCAAAAACATACTTTTACCTCCTTTTTTACCAAATAAATACTATTAATACTAGTGTAACATGTTTAAGGAGGAAATCGACTCAGCAATTTTAGTCATTTTTTGACAAAAAAAGCTATCCAATATAAATTGGATAGCTTCATAGCTAGAGAAATCTTTTTTGCTGGGAAGATGTAGGCAAAAGGCAAATTTTTTTTTGACCAAAAAGACGATATCTATTTTTCGCCACTGCTCGATACACAATATTTCGTAAATATGGTGGTACGATAATGAAAAGATAGCAGATTGACCACAAACCATCTAATTTTCGACTGATTCTAAGAGCAGCTGTTGATTCAACATATGCCTTTCCATGTTCGATTAATATAACACTGTCAACATTCTCTGACACATTATATTTTGTAAGGAGTGCTTGTCCCACATCACTTTGGATGGACGCAAATTGAAAATACGCTGCCTGATCATACCTAATAATAAATTGCACACTGCTATCACAAAAATTACAGATCCCATCAAACAAAATAATGCCGCCCATACTAAGCCTCCTAGCCCGTTTTTAAGATTCATCTGACGTCAAATACGTAAAGTAAGTACCAAGTGATTTTACCTTGCAGCCAAGTGCAGCTAGTTCTTCCATTGCCCCGCGCATCATAGGTTCTTTTTCATCTGCTAAGACATCAATCATAAAGAAATAGTCACCTAAGCCCGTTTTTAATGGACGGGATTCAATTTTACTTAAATTTAACTGCCGCCATGCAAATACAGATAGCACTTGATGTAATGCCCCTGAACGGTCAGTAGGTAAGGTAATCATAAAAGTTGTTTTTGCCTGTCCATCTGATAATTCCTGTGGGAGCCGTATATTTTGCTTTGATAATACGAAGAAACGTGTATGATTAAAATGGAAATCATGAATATTTGGTTGAACGATTTCCAAATCATATTTTTCTGCCGCTGCTGCATTGCCAACTGCTGCAATGCACTCGTTTGGATTTTCGGATACATATTTTGCCGCTGCGGCAGTTGAAGTTGTTTGTTGTAATGGTACATGGCTGAAGCGATAGAATAAGTATTTATGACATTGTGCTAATGCGTGTGGATGTGAATAAACACCCTCAATTGATTCCCAATGATCCTTTTGGGCTTTATTGACCATTAAATGCTGCTGGATTTTTAACTGAAGCTCTCCTGTAACGTATAAGATTGCCTCATGGAATAAATAATCGAGTGTCAGTGTTACAGAGCCCTCTAGAGCATTCTCCATAGGAACAACTGCTAAATCTACCTTCCCCTCAGCTACCGCCTCAATGCATTCTGGAATTGTTGCACATGGAACGAGCCACTCGGTTGGAAAGATTGCTTTTGTGGCTAAGTATGTAAAAGATGCTTCTGGTCCTAAATATGCGATTCGTTTTTCCCAATGCTGCTCTGTCATTGCAATTACCTCCTTCACTACAATTGTAGTTTATAAATTATTTTTACATATATGTTTTTGACACCTGCACTAATATCCTATTCGTTTCTAGAATGATAAGAATGAGGAGCTGTCCCATCAGATACCATTTCTAATGAGACGCTCCTCTTAAAGCTTTATTTGCCGTCTTCTACCTTAGCAGCAATTCAAAACAGATATTACAATGCTCCAGAACTAATAACTTCCGCTGATTCTACAAAATCTAAACGCTTTAGTTGCTGTATTAATTCATCAAGCTCACAAGTCATGCTTGTTACATCTAATGATAAAGTAACATTAGCACGCCCTTGAATAGGTATGGTTTGATGAATTGTTAGCACATTGCAATGTGTGTTTGTTACTGTTTCTAGAAGCTTTGCAAGTGTTCCTTTACGGTCTTGAAGCTGTAAAAAGACTGTTAAAATGCGTTCCTGCACAATTGAGTGGAAAGGAAATACAGCATCACGATATTTGTAAAACGCACTTCGCGATAAATCCACCTGCTTTACCGCATCCCAAATGGATGAAACTGATCCACTTGAAAGTAAGTGCTTCGCCTCCAAAGTTTTTTGCATAGCATCCGTTAAAACATCTTCACGAACTAAATAATATCGCTGATTCGCAACATTCTTCATACGCTTCCCCCTAAAACTCTTGTCTTAATCGACAAATTCAAATTCAAACTCTTGTAGACGAACTGTATCGCCATCTTGCGCTCCTCGTTCACGTAAAGCTTCATCTACGCCCATTGCACGTAATTGACGAGCAAAGCGGCGAATTCCATCTTCACGGCTAAAGTCAGTCATTTTGAATAGGCGTTCAATTGCATAACCACTAATAATAAATGTTCCATCATCATCACGAGTGATTTCAAAATCTTCACCTTTTGCCTCATGTTTATACATGACTGTTGCCTCTGATTGGTCCTCTAAATCATCATATAGAGGGAATTCTGGTGTTACCTCTAGTAAATCTGCAATGGCAAATAATAATTCTTTTAAACCTTGACGCGAAATCGCAGAAATCGGGAAGATTTGAATATCTTCTCCTACTTTTTGGCGGAACTCCGCTAAGTTATTTTCTGCTTCTGGCATATCCATTTTATTGGCTACAATAATTTGAGGACGCTCTGTTAAACGAAGATTATATTGTTTTAGTTCCTCATTAATTGTTAAATAATCCTCATATGGATCGCGACCTTCCATCCCTGACATATCGATCACATGAACAATAACACGTGTACGCTCGATATGACGTAAAAACTGATGACCTAAGCCCACCCCTTCATGTGCTCCTTCAATAAGACCAGGTAAATCTGCCATCGCAAAGCTTCGATGATCCTCTGTCTCAATCATGCCTAAATTCGGAACGATTGTTGTAAAATGATAAGCACCAATTTTTGGCTTAGCAGCAGAAACAACTGATAGAAGTGTAGATTTACCAACACTTGGGAATCCTACTAGTCCCACATCTGCTAAAACTTTTAACTCTAATATAACATTTAATTCTTGTCCTGGCTCACCTTTTTCAGAAAGTTCTGGAGCTGGATTTGCTGGTGTTGCAAAGCGAGAATTACCACGTCCACCACGGCCTGCTTTTGCGATAATCGCCTGTTGACCATGCTCGACTAAATCGGCAATAACAACGCCTGTTTCTTCGTTCATTACGACTGTGCCTGGTGGTACTTTAACGATTAAATCGTCTGCACGTTTACCATGCATTCCTTTACTCATACCATGCTCACCACGGTCAGCCTTGAAGTGGCGTTTGTAGCGGAAATCCATTAACGTACGCAGGCCCTCTTCAACTTGAAACACAACATTTCCACCGTGACCACCATCGCCACCAGCAGGACCACCATTCGGTACAAATTTTTCACGACGGAAGGCTACCATTCCATCCCCACCGTCGCCACCTTTTACATAAATCTTGACGTGATCGACAAACATTTAATTCACTCCCTACTTGCACTCAATACATATCGCCAGCTCGTTGTTGTCTGCTCAATTGTTTGAATGTCTAATTGTTTCAAACCTTTTTCGGTGAATGCATCAGCACTCCATAGCCCATTTAGCGTGAATGTCACGGCAAATGTATGATCGTCAACACGTACATCAAGCGCTAAGCTTTGTTCTGTAAATGGATCTAATGTATCATAAACATGCATAACTGTTTTGTTTAAGGTATCTACAATTTCCCTATCAATATTATTGGTAACAGGCTTGTTTATCTCACCGCTAAGCTCTAATGGCAAGGAAGGATAGCGCCAACCTGCCGTTTGTAGCCACTCAATTGTTTGTGGTAATTGTAGACGATTAAGGATAGAAAATTTTCGTAATTGTTCCGAATAATTTTGAATAAGTTTTTTTGATTCGTCAATTCTACCTAAATCTAAATTCATGCGAATCAATTGAAGTTGATTCACATAATCATGATTTGCAAAACGTAATACTTCACTAATGGTTAGTGATTGATTGTTCATCCCATTCACTCCAATAAAGTTATCCTTACTAGTATAACAAGTTTTACTGTATTTTTCCCTTAATTCTTCATCGAATTTTATCATGCACTACCAATAAAAGAAAACAGTAAACCTTTTAGAGTTTTACTGCTTTTTAGTGCTTCTATAGATTGTTTTCATTTTATCTATATGGAACTTTATTTTATACAAGGACTTTAATGTTCTCAGTATATTCTGCTGCTGTCATTGTTTTCCCATTAAACAGTTCAAATAAAGCTATGCGCTCTTCTTGTTCCAAATATTCTCTTATATTAAAGGTTAACAAGATACCCGATAGAATGGAGAGGTGACGAAGTGCATTTTTACAAGCAGCAATGATGTTATTACGATGATTATCAAATTTATCCACGAATACTTATAATACCAATAATCCTCTGCACTCATAACAGTCTGTTCGGATAAATAAGCCTTTGTATTAATAATCCAACCCATTGAGCTCATATCTCCACAGCAGTCTATGGATACTATATACAAATGATCGTATATGTCTCTATATTCTTTCAAAGTTTGTTCAATTACATGTACGATGGCATCCTCAAATTTTGCTTAAATTCGCATTCATCTCACCATCTATAAAGGTGGGAGACTTCTGCTGAAAGAAGTTAAACATTCCATCGCTCCAATATAGTACTTATCTCATCTCATTACCCTATCTATTACTCTATTACAATCTATTATTTTGTTTATATGGGTTGTTTTCGCTATATCAACTCTACTTAGTAAAAAGTCTTTATATGTATTATATTATATTGAGGCAGTAAAAAAAGGACTGCTTTAATAGCAGCCCTTTAATAATTAAGCTTCTTGTGATGCTGGGTATACAGATACTTGTTTGCGATCGCGACCTAAGCGTTCGAATTTAACAACGCCGTCAACTTTAGCAAATAGTGTATCGTCACCACCGCGACCTACGTTTGTACCTGGGTAAATTTTTGTACCGCGTTGACGGTAAAGAATTGAACCACCAGTTACGAATTGGCCATCAGCACGTTTAGCACCAAGACGTTTAGACTCAGAGTCACGTCCGTTTTTAGTAGAACCTACCCCTTTTTTCGATGCGAAAAGTTGAAGGTCTAATGCTAATAATAATTTCATCGAGTTCCACCTCCTACTTGGTTGTAGTTGATTTGGATGTATTGTCCGTAATTTTGCACCATAGAATACACTTGGGCAGTCATAACTTGGACAATTAACTGTAGTTTTGCATCTACTTCAGGCTCTAAATCTGATGGTAAAGCTACCTTAAGATAGCCTCCACCTTCAGCAGCTTGTTCGACCTCTGGCTGAATTTGTAATAGCGCGTAAATAGCATTTACTGTACCAATGGCAATGGTAGATGCCCCTGCACATACTAAATCCTTACCAGATTCATCGTATTCAGCATGTCCTGAATATTCAAATGCTGACACATGTCTATTTTCATCGTGATGAATCGTAACTTGTATCATTCGCTACACCTCACAATTAAGCGTTGATTGTTTCAACAACTAATTTTGTGTAAGGTTGACGGTGACCTTGTTTACGACGGTAGTTCTTTTTAGCTTTCATTTTGAAAACAACGATTTTTTTCGCACGGCCTTCTTTCACAGCTTTAGCTGTTACAGTAGCACCTTCTACGAATGGAGCGCCAACTTTAACGTTTTCGCCACCAACGAATAATACTTTATCAAAAGTTACAACCTCGTCAGCTTCTACACCTAATTTTTCAACATAGATTTCTTGACCAGCTTCTACTTTGATTTGTTTACCACCAGTTTCAATAATTGCGTACATTTTACTGCACCTCCTCTTAGACTCAGACTCGCCTGTTTACAAAGGTGATCAAAGATACTTAAACCTTTCCAGAGCGGTTGTAGTAGCACAGGTGCTACAAACAATAACATTAAAATATTACCACACGCTTTTTTTTAAGTCAATCTATTCATCACATATTTCTCAAATGCTAAGCGATATTTTCGATAGTTCCATTCTTTTATTGCTTGAAGCCAAATAAATAAACAAAGAATAGCTAAAAAAATAGAATGTGGTAGATTAGTTAACGTTAAAATAAATGTGATAGATGTTATTATGAGAGAAAGCCAATAGTAATATTCAAACGCATGAACACTTGGATAAAATAAATATAAACACGCCATAAATATTCGACCACCGTCCAACGGAATAATCGGTAATAAATTTATAGCTAAAAGGACAAGCTGAACATTGATAAGCTTATTGGCAAGAATTTCTGGCATAAAAAAAGCGAGGCCAATCCCTATAATTGTAGCGATTGGTCCCCCTAGGGCAATCCATAGGAGTGACGATGCTGGCACAACCGCTGGATTTTCAAATTCGATTTCCCCTCCATATGGTGTAATAACACATGATTTGACCTTAACGCCGCAAAGCATTGCGGCTAATAGATGCCCGGCTTCATGCCAAAGTAAGGAAGTTAAAATAATAGCATAGTAGGCAATTTGGCCACTAAAAATCATTAACAATACAAGAGGGATACAAAGAAGGTGTAATTTAATCTTCATCTGCTGTCGTTGATTCCAGCCATTGCACAATCTGTTCTAAATTATAATGTGTTTTATCTTTTTCAATTGATAGATAGAGTTGTCCAGACTCTTTCATGCCGATTAAATCATTTGTCTGCACCGTTGTATAGGGCAGCTGTGCTAAACTATCCAGCATACCATAGGAAACTGTTGTGCCGTCATCATAAGTAATCGTCATCGTTTTACCCGTGTATTTTGTATGACCTGTAAAAACAACTAGACCATTCTGTCCAGCATAGATAGGTAAACCTATATCATACTGCAATAAAAAGCCTTCCTTAAAAACTTGAGCATTTGCAAACGCTAAAAGTTCAGTTTGCCCAACATCGCTCGATACTAAAATGGTTTCATCCTCTTTGTTTAACCAGCTTTGCCCTAGCTCGCTTAAATAAGTTAAATCCTCTGATGTTGTCACCAGCTTTCGCACAGGTGTATCTAGCACCCCCTGATCTTCTAGACGAATCATCAGCATAATTCCTGCCACAAGTAAGATTGTGACCATCCATTTCCATTTTTTAAACAAGCCCTCATCCTTTTTTCACACTATATGAGATTGCATGTCCATTCATGCAGAAAAAGTTTTGAACAGGTCAACTATCCAAGTAGGACATCGAATTCTGGATTGTGATGATTCTATCCACTACTATGGTTCTTCTATCGATCACTTCGAGGTTTCTATCTGCCACTTTGGCTCCTCTATCCATCACTTCGAGGTTTCTATCCATCAAGCCACAAAAAAAGCCTTCTCGCACAAATGCACGAAAAGACTTAAAAGACTATCTCGAAAATAACGCTTTCAGTTTTGAAAATACACCCCTATTTTCATCTTCAATCGCCATAAGTGGTACAGATTCACCAAGTATTCGACGGGCAATATTACGATAACCTAGGGATGCCTTATTTGCAGGATCCATGACAATTGGCTCACCTTTATTCGATGATGAAATAACATCTTCATTATCTACAATTATACCTAATAAGTCGATAGACAAATGTGTAGTTATCTCATTTACATCCAGTGTATCCCCATTTTTCATCATATGCTGACGAATACGATTAATAATGAGTTTAGGTGCTGTGATTTCTTCCTGTTCAAGCAAGCCAATAATACGATCCGCATCACGCACAGCAGAGATTTCAGGTGTTGTTACTACAATGGCATGCTCTGCACCAGCAACAGCATTACGGTAACCTTGCTCAATACCAGCAGGACAGTCTATTAATACATAATCATAATCTCTTTTTAACTCTTCTATTAAGCTCCTCATTTGCTCAGGATTAACAGCATTTTTATCTGTCGTTTGAGCAGCAGGTAATAAAAATAGTTTCTCATCTACCCGTTTATCTTTTATTAATGCTTGATGAATTTTACAGCGTCCTTCAACAACATCAACTAAATCATAAATAATTCGATTCTCAAGACCTAATATTACATCCAAATTACGTAGACCAATATCAGTATCTACTAAACATATTTTTTTACCCTGTAGAGCCAATGCAGTCCCAAGGTTAGCCGCTGTCGTTGTTTTTCCGACACCGCCTTTACCTGAAGTTATGACGATCGCTTCTCCCACACTAGCTTCCTCCCTTAGACACATTTAACAATGGTCGAATATTTTTTAACACATGAATTTGATCGTACGTAATACGCCCATCGTAGCCGATAAATGCACATGTCATTTCTTCCTGATTAATTGCTTTTACATGTTCATCTGACATCACTTGAACCTGATCAGCAATCATGATATGTGTTGCTTCAAAGCGGGATGCTGCAATGATTGCCTCCTTATTACCATAAAGACCAGCATGTACAATACCTTTAAGTCTACCTAGAACATACACATTACCACCAGCTTCAACACGTCCATTTGGATTGACATTTCCAACAATGATAATATCACCTGCCGAACGCACAATTTGTCCCGATCTGACCACGCCTATATATGTATCTTGTTGACTTTCAATCATTTTCTGGTTGCTTTCATGGATAGTCAGTACTTCACTTTGCACTTTTGAAACGATAAGTTGTTCTGTTTCCTGCACAATTTTAATTAGCTCATTCATTTGATCTTCTGAACAGTATCGATAGCCTAAATATAATTGGACATCCACTTTGCCATCGATACCGCTTTCTGAAACCTTTTTCTTTAATTCTTCTACTAAATCGACATATGCGCATTGATCATCTAAACGAAGAACAAAACCATCCTTTGTCCCCTTCATATTCACTAACTGTTTTTTCATGAATGCCTCACCTCACGTTGCTCTTTGTTAAGAAACTTCACGTGCTCTCTGTAAGACACGCGCATTAATTAAATATTTGAAAGCCCAACCAAGCATCATTAAAAATAAAGCATTTGCAATGATTGTTGGAAGTAGTCGTGAACGTAAGAAATCCGATAATGGGATTGCTGTAAAATCGATAAGATAGAAAAATTGATAGAGTATAAATTCTAAAATGGCTACTAAAATAACTGAAATTGACGTTGTCACAACTAAGTGCTGATGAATCACTTTCACGATAGATCCTGCTAAAAAACAAATAAGCGGATATAGCACTGAATATAATCCAATAATATCAATGTAAAACACATCATACAAGACACCAAAAAAAAGTCCATACATTACCGCACGCTGACGGCTGTAATAGATGGATATAAAAATTAAATATAAGATTAAAAATCGTGGAACTAAATAGTAGATATGCCCCTTCACTTCAATTGGTGAAAGCATCGCAAACTCTGGTTCTAGTAAAAAAAGTAAAACCGCCACAGAGGGGATGAGAAATCGAACCATTATTTTTCCTCCTCTTCATTCGCCTCTGGTGGATTTGATAGATCCTCATTGGTTGCATTGCCATCTGACCCATCAATAACTGTCGATGTGCGTTTCGCAATCACAACATGGTCTAAAATTGAAAAATCTGCAGATGGTTTTACATAGGCCATTTTTGTTAAGCCAAAATCATCTGTACTTACTTCTGTTATTTCTCCGATCGGCACCCCTTTAGGGAAAATACCGCCAAGACCTGAAGAAACTACTTGCTGGCCTTCTTTAACTGTTAAGCTAGAATCGATTCGCTTCATAATGAGTTCATTACGTTCTTTATCAAAGCCCTCGATTAAACCGTATGCTTCTTTATCTCCTAATACCATCGCAGAAACACGATAGTTTGGATTATTTGTATATAAAAGCTCTACCTCAGATGTGAAAGGTGTCACTAAAATAATTTTACCAACTAAACCTTTCGCTGTCATAACTGCCATATTTTTTTCCACACCATGTGAAGATCCCTTATTTAAAATAATTTTCTCTTCCCACTGGTCTGGATTTCTAGCAATAACTGTTGCATGAATCGGATTAAAATCTTTTAAGCTCTCTGATTTATCAATAAGCTCTTGTAGCTTTTTATTATCTAATTTTAAATCCGCTGCTTCAGCTTGTACAACCGCAAAATCTTCTAAGCGTGCTTTTAAACGTTTATTTTCTTCGTACGTGTTTAAGAGGGAGTCAATTTTATTAAAAATACCTGTAATATAGTTCGCCGGCTTCGCAACAATAGATTGTGCGACGCCGACAGTATCTTTAATAATTTGCTCTGGTAGAGTTGCGTTCGTCCGATCGCGTAATGAGAAGCTAATCAATGCCACAAGAAAAACCATGCCCACGAGCAGCAAAATTAATTTCTTATTGAAAAAAAAATGTGGCATTGCCTAAACCTCCTACCCTTTAACTTGTTGTTGACGAATTAAATCAATATGGTCTAGCGCCTTACCTGTACCAATAGCTACACAGTCAAGCGGATCTTCCGCAATAAAAACTGGCATATTTGTTTCTCGGCTAATTACTTTGTCTAAATTCGTTAATAGCGCACCCCCACCTGTTAGCACAATACCGCGTTCCATTACGTCTGCGGATAATTCAGGAGGTGTTTGCTCTAATGTTTTTCGAACACCATCAATAATTGATGATACCGCTTCACGTAAAGACTCAGAAATTTCCTTTGATGAAATTTCAATTGTTTTTGGTAAACCTGTTAGTAAATCTCGTCCTCGAATATCCATTTTTTCTTCTGGACCTTCTGCTAACGCTGTACCAATTTCCATCTTTACAGCCTCTGCAGTACGTTCACCAATTGTTAGGTTATAGGATTTACGAATATACGAAATGATAGATTGATCCATCGCATCCCCACCAACACGAACAGATTCACTTGTTACAATACCACCTAATGAAATAACTGCAACTTCTGTTGTACCGCCACCGATATCAACAACCATTGACCCTGTGGGATCCCATACTGGTAAATTCGAACCGATAGCTGCTGCAAACGGCTCTTCAATTGTAAATGCTTCCTTAGCCCCAGCTTGACGAGCAGCATCAATTACAGCACGTTGCTCAACGGACGTGATACCATACGGCACACAAATCATTACATTTGGCTTTTTCCAATTGCCACCAGAATTTTTAGAGGCTTCTTTTAAATAATATTCAATCATCGCTGTAGTTATATCAAAATCAGCAATAACACCGTCTTTCATTGGACGGATTGCTACGATTGAGCCAGGTGTACGACCAATCATATTTTTCGCATCATTACCAACGGCAACGATGTCTCCTGTTTTTGTATTTTTTGCTACGACTGAAGGCTCTCGTAAAACGATGCCCTTTCCTTTAATAAACACTAATGTATTCGCTGTGCCGAGGTCAATCCCGACATCTTTGCTTCCTAGTCCAAACAAATTGTGTACTCCCTTTCTATTTAAGCCATACTTTCGTTGACATCCATTATACCTCTGTCCATAATTGCATTCAGAGGCTTTACCTCCATCCAGCTGGTGTTCAACACGCACTGAAAAAATGACATACTCATTCTTCTCACCAATTATTGAGGTGAGAACCGTCTATTGCATAAAGATAAAATCATACCTTTCATTATAACGGAAAAACGCAAGAATTTGTAGTGCTACATGCCTCTTCTTGCGGAAAAGATACTATTTTAATTCCCTCCTAAACTTAAAATAGTACGTATAGATTAGAATATAATTTTTATGGTTATAAGACAACGTGTATTAGGCTACCAATTTTTGTGAATATACTAGATATTTCTACGAATACAATAACGTTTAATCTAAAAAAAGGTTCGCTTTCTTTTACAATATATCGCAAAAAAATACAAAATATTTATTTTCAATACAATGACTCATCATTCAAAACTGCTATTTAAGTCGATTATGTAAACTAGTAAACACATTAAAAACTCTGCAAAATATATGCAGAGTTAAAAATAACCTTTTTCTTTTAAGCTAATAAACTGATGATCCCCTATAATGACATGGTCAATTAATTCAATGCCCATAATATAACCGGCTTCTACTAATCTTTTTGTCACTTCAATATCCTCCGTACTAGGTGTTGGTACTCCGCTCGGATGATTATGTGCACAAATTATAGAAGCTGCCGATCTTTTAACAGCCTCGCGAAAAATTTCTCTTGGATGAACGATAGAAACATTTAAGCTACCTATAAAAATCGTTTGCTTATGAATAATTTGATTCTTTACATTTAAGAAAAGAGCAACGAAATGTTCCTGACTTAGCGAGGTCATATCGGGCATTAAATAGGCAGCAGCATCTTCTGGAGATCGGATTGTATACTTTTCTTCACTTTGCTTCTGAGCAAGACGTCTACCAAGCTCAATGGCTGCTAATAATTGAATGGCTTTCACTTCGCCTATTCCTTTAATCGCAACCATTTCTTCAATAGTCGCATGCTTTAAATGATGCAAACGCTCAAAAACACTTAATACACGATTTGCTAGAACAAGAACAGACTCCTCTTTAGTGCCTGTTCGAAGTAAAATAGCAAGTAGCTCCTGATTCGATAAACTCATTGCACCTTGTCGCAATAATCTCTCACGCGGACGATCTTCAATATTCACGTCTCGTATCATCATACTAAGTAAAACATCATTCGGCAATCAAGCCTCACTCCTTCGCAAATTGGATTATCTCGAGTGCTACCATTTGCGTAAACAAAGCTGCAAGTGGTAAGCCGACAACATTGTTATAATCACCTTCAATTCTCTTCACTAAAAGGGTTCCAGCCGTTTGAATGCCATAACCGCCTGCTTTATCAAATGGATCTCCCGAATCTACATATACTTCGATTAGCTCCTGTGATAAATGATGAAAGACAACCGTGGTTTCTTCAATAAACACTGTTTCATTACCATTAGGTTCGATTATGGCAACAGCTGTCATGACCGCATGATGTTTGCCTGATAAGCGACTTAAGTGAGAAATTGCTTCCTCACGAGTTTTTGGTTTATGCAGTAGCTCATTATTATAAACAACAATCGTATCTGCACCAATAACAGTTGTACTTGGAACCTTTTTTGCGACATCACGTGTTTTCAATAGAGCTACACCTTTCACATAATCTTGCATTGTTGTTGCCTGAACACTTGTCTCTTCTACCTCACTCGTAACAACGTCAAAAGGAAGTGATAACATAGCTAGTAATTCTTTTCGTCTAGGTGAAGCAGAAGCAAGCACAAGGTTATGATTTGTTTTAAACATAACTTAACCATTCCTCCTTACTAGCTATCATAACGGAGAAATTGGTATTTGAAAATTTTCTAATAATCAAGATAATGCTGATTTCATGCTAAAATTTTACTTGAAGACAAGCATTTTTCGATTTGTAATGGGCAAAAACCTGTAGGCGAATAATGCTAACATCATTTGAAATAGAAGTGGCTGCAGCTCCAATCGATTGCCAATCAGCAGGAAGTGTAGAATCCTTTGAATTTTCCTTAAAATTTAATTTTGTTGCTTTTTTATCAGCTAACACGGATGGAAGCTCTGCAATTGTTGCCTCCTTACAGCTATCACTGCTTACATTAAATGCTTTTTTAAAAGTAGCAGGATCTTCTAAAAAGGTAAGCTGGCTTTCATCTGTTACCATGCTTGTCCAAACATAAAATTTCCCATCCACTTCAACAATGGCACTTTCTTTTAATGAAGGGTGCTCGGAGACAAAGGAGCTGGCACTTTCATAATTTGAATAAACCCCTGCTTGACTCGCAAAAAACATGGATGACTTTGCGGCACCTCCCGCTGTCGGAATTGTTTCAGAGTCTGCATCCTTATTATTGCTGTTTGCTACCTCGTTGCTATCATTTTTTAAAGATAATTGAGTACTCGCCTGAAGAATACCTAGAAAAATTGCTACACCAAAAAGCCCGACTATTCCTCCAATAATCATTGCTCGAAATATTTGTTTTTTCATTACCTGACTGACAATTTTCATTCATTCATCACCTCTTCCTTCAACATCTCGGACTGCTATCGACGACAATTTGATATAAGTATATGTAAAAAAGCAGCTGTAAATGCTAATTTACTATATTTTGATTTAGTAGTTTTACAGAAGATATACCTTAAAAAACTGCTATTTCCACCTTCAAAAACAATCTATTTTGCTATATAGAAAAGGGAATCATGAAGGAAAAATCGAATAACATTTTATAGACAAAATAAAACTATTGGAGTGAAACCAAGATGGCTAACGATAGAGTTATTGGGCAAACAAAAGGAGCTGGCTTTCAAGTAGGTGTAAGAAGATCATTTTCTATCTCTTCAGAGGATGCTTGGAATCTCCTCACCTCGCCAGATGGATTAAATCTTTGGCTGGGGGAAAGCACTGGCATTATTCTTAATCCAGGTCAGACATACATGACGAATTTGGGGTCAGGAGAAATTCGGATTGTTAAACCGTTACAACAGCTTCGTCTGACGTGGAAAAAGGAAGGATGGGAGCAGCCATCAACAGTTCAAATTCGCGTTCTATCAAAAGCAGACAATCAATTATGCCTCGGCATAATTGCGTCCAGAATCGGCTTTGTGCTTAGGCCTGCATGAAGCAGGTCAGTTAGCCGTTATCGCAGGGATGCGATGATTTTAGGCTAACATCCTTTATTAACTCCTTTCCGATTCCGTGACATCCGCCAGAGGCTTTATCTTCATTCAGTAGGTGTTTGGACACCCACTGAAAAGGAAACAAAACCGCATTCATCTCACCACCTGTAGAGGTGGGAGTCTTCTGCTGAATGAAGATAAAACAACGATTAGCTTTCATCAAGAGAAACTATCAGATCAGTATGTTAGAGAAGAAATGAAAAAATACTGGGAAACTATCCTGGAAATAATAGGTGAGCGATTAACTAAAAAATAATAGAGAAGAATGAATCTAGCTATTCGCTTTGAATTTTATACTACTAACTGTATAAACTTTTAAAGGGGCGTGAAATTGATTATTAGAAACATTGATTTTCCGTGCCTTTTTAGAACTATGCGGTGATATAGAGGGGAGATTTTATGAAGTTAAAATTTAGATGTTTGCTTTCTATCATCTTATGTTTGAGTTTACTGAATGGATGTAGTAATGGGGATTCTATTGAGGGAACTTACATATCTTTTGCCAGACAAGAAAATTTATCAGAAGAGTTACGAGAATTATTATTAGTAAGATTAAAAGAAAATAATATCGACTATATAATAGATACTAAGGGTTCCGTGTATGTAGGTGCAAAAGACGTTGAAAAAGCTGTTTCATGTTGTTCATAATGTTTGAGAATCAGTTATTTCATCTTCTAGGTCATAAAGCGAAATTGTTTTATACCCTTGAACAACCAAGCTTATCTCCTTAGACATATGCAACAATGCTATCGAGCGCTTCAAGAAAAAACACCAATGCGCATCAGTACCCATAAAAAATGAGTACTGATACCACTAAATGCTATCTATTTTTCAATTCACTCCGTACTTCTGTTAATAAATATAAAGAGCCTGTTACAATGGTTCTCAACTTTCTTTCAGACTGATGTTGTAAAAATGAAGCATAGTCTACTATAACTTCTTTATAGGAAGCAGCAGATAGCTTCAACATGTTTTGAGCACTCATTGCACGAGGATTATTAAAATCAACAAAATAAAATTGATCGCTTACCTGCTCAAGTAGCTGCAATATTTCTTGCACATCTTTATCTGCTAGTATTCCAATTACAAAAGTAATTTGCTCATCGGGAAACTCATATTTTATCGTTTCAATTAATTTTTCAACACTTGCCGGATTATGAGCACCATCTAAAATT
The DNA here is from genome assembly GCF_058788755.1 of Lysinibacillus sp. FW301-JW8. NCBI lineage: Bacteria > Bacillati > Bacillota > Bacilli > Caryophanales > Bacillaceae > Lysinibacillus > Lysinibacillus sp. FW301-JW8. The sequence goes on along the minus strand of NZ_JBYTBB010000018.1, from coordinate 38,268 downwards.
ACAAAGGGCAAAATTTCTTCAAAGCGCCCTAAAATGGCTGCTTCTTTCACTCCCTTTTGAAGAGCATTTTTATTGACATTTATATCTAGTGCAGCTGCCACTTCAAAAAAGGCCGTTATCGCCAAAGCCATATTATTCGCCTGATGTACTCCCTTCATAGATCGTGATAGCTTTGAAATACGGAAGCCCAGCTTACTATAATCATATACCTCTCCATCCTTCTCTTGTCCTACATAAAATTGCTGATTCAGTTCAAGTACAGATGACTGTTTTTCCTGAGCTTTCTTATAGATAATTTCCTTTGCCTCTTGTGGTAAATCACCAATTATTACTGGTTTATATGACTTCATAATGCCAGCTTTATGATGGGTGATACTTTCAATGGTATTGCCTAAAAAATTTGTATGCTCTAAAGCAATACTTGGAATAATCGATACTATCGGTGTCACTACATTTGTACTATCAAGTAAGCCACCCATACCTGCTTCAATAAGAGCGATATCGATATTACTAGCAGCAAAATGTAAAAATGCTGCAATCGTTAAAAGCTCAAAATCCGTTAATTTCTCACTAAGTCCAGCTGCCTGCATTTGTTGGAATACTTGATCCATCTCCACTTCAGTAATTGCTTGACCCTCCACTTGAATTTGGTCATGTACATCGACAATGCAAGGGGACATAAATTTACCTACACGCAAGCCATGCGCTTTCGCTATTGATTCAAGAAATGTGAGCGTCGAGCCTTTACCATTCGTCCCTGCTAAGTGGACAACCCGCAACTCGTTTTCTGGATTATCGACTTTTATTAATGCCTCTTCAATCGCAGCAAGACCAGGTTTAATAATATCATCGCTCTTAACGTTCCATTTTTCTTTATAACGATTTAGATTAGGAATCATCGTTCACCCTCCTGAAGCCATTGGCGTACTTCTGCTATAAAATACAGTGAGCCTGTAATAATTACAATGTCCTTCTCATCTCGTTGACGGAGCACTTTTTGCACCATTTCCTTCCAATCTAAATGAAATTCTTTTTCCCTATTTATAGAGAGCTCAGCTAATTTTTCAGCAGGCATGGCATTCGGTAAATCTATTTGTGTAAAGAAGATAGATTTAGCAATCTGATCCATCATAGCAATACTGTTTGCATGATCTTTATCTGATAAGGCGGCATAGATAAAGCGATAGTTTTGATTTGGATAAACCTCTTTAAGAGTTTGAATAAGCGCAGCTGTACCTTCAGAATTATGGGCACCATCTAGTACAATATTGCCCTGCAATTGCTCAAAACGACCTGCCCACTGAGCATTTGCCAATGCATAACGTATTGAATCGTTAGAAATGTTAAGTACTTGCTTTTCTCTCAATGTGGAGATAGCTGTAATCGCTAGACTCGCATTATTGACTTGATGAGATCCTGCCATCTTTAATGGGACATCTGTCATCTCATTATTTGACTTTTTATAATGAAAATGCTGCAAATTAGCACCTTGCGTTATATTGGCAACACTAAAATCCTTGCCTAACACAAGGCATGGTGCATGACGTTCTTCTGCAATTTGCTGAATAACAGTAAGTGCCTCACCATTTTTTACGCCCACTATCACTGGTACACCATCTTTAATGATACCTGCCTTTTCAAATGCTACTTTCGCCAAAGTGTCACCTAGAAACGCAGTATGCTCTAGTGAGATGGTAGTAATAATTGAAAGTTCAGGTGTAATGACGTTTGTAGCATCTAAACGTCCTCCAAGTCCTGTTTCAATAAGTGCAATATCTACAGCTTGATCTGCAAAATATTGGAACATTATTAAAGTAACAACTTCAAAAAAGCTTGGAAACTCACCTTGATAATGTATTTGAATCTGCTTGGCTACTTTATTCATATAAAGTAAAAAATCCTCATCCTCAATCGGAATACCATCAATCGTCATACGTTCATTCACTTGCTCTAAATGTGGTGAAGTAAAGGCACCTACTTTGCAGCCAGCATGTTGCAAAATTTCTCTTAACGCATTGACAGTGGAACCCTTCCCATTCGAGCCTGCCAAATGAATAGCACGAAATTTGTCCTGAGGATTATCTAAAAGTGTAAGCACCTCCCGCATCAGGACAAGCGGAGCACGTTTATGGTCTACTGCCTTTAATGTAAAAATAAAATCTGTACACTCTTTCATTGTTTTAAACAAAAGAAACACTCCCTCTTACTACAATATCTCTATTTTAGTACAAGTACTGCATATTGCGCATACATTTCGTAAAAAACGCTCATTCCAGCTAACTACTCTTTTATGAACGTTAAAAACACACAGAAAGGCACTTTTATAAGTGAGGTTCTGTGTGTTTTTAAGCAATTTCATATCGAGTTATTGAAGCTGGTGTGCACCAAATAGTGCTCCCATATTATCTAATATAATTTTAGCATCATTGTTTAACAATGGCAGGACATCAGCTCTTTGCACTAAATCAAAGGAGTTTTTTAAAGTTCTTTTTAGCATAGAAATATCAAAATTTGAGCAATACTCGTTAATTTTTTTTATGGTTAATAAGTCGTTCCGTGTTAATTTATTCGCTGATTCTTCTGTCTTACTATCTGCTAGCACATGCTTTATAAGTACACGACCATTTGAATTCAACAAACGATAATGTTTTGCCTCTGATAATTTCAGAAGATTGGTTTCAATCAATACTCTTGCACTGACAAAATCTAATTCATCACATGCCTTGTTGACTTTTGCAATAATTGTAGTAATATTTCCAGTCATACTTTACCTCCATTCAGTTTATCACCGTAAAAAAGACCATTCACATTGAACAGTCAAAATTAATTAACTTTGCATTTAAAGTGCCGACAAGTTTTCATTATTCGTTAATAGTTTTTTATACCTACAATATAACAAGACTAATTAACCTATTATATTAATTATTTTAAATATTACTATATATTTTTCCCTAACACAATACATATCTTTTGATGCATAAAAAAGAAAAACAGCGGATGACTTTATTGCCATCCACTGTTTCAAATTTACATATTTTTCAGTTCTTCTAAACGTTTTAATACAACTGCATGTTTACTTTCATAGTCAGCTAATTTTTCACGTTCTGCATTCACTAACGCTTCAGGTGCTTTTGACACGAACTTCTCATTCGATAATTTACCTGATACTAGCTTCACTTCTTTTGCCCATTTTTCTAATTCTTTTTCAAGACGAGCAATCTCTTCTTCTAGGTTAATAAGCCCAACAAGTGGTAAGAATAGCTCAGCACCTGTTACTACAGCTGTCATTGATTGACCTGGAGCCTCTAAGCCTTCACCAATTGTTAATGATTCTGGATTACAGAATTTTTCTAAATATGCTTTATTTGCATCAAGGACAGCTACAGTTGCTGCATCTTTTGCTGAGATAAATAAAGGTACTTTTTTGCTCATTGGTGTATTAACTTCCGCACGAATATTACGTACTGAACGTATAATATCCATTAGGAGCTTCATGTTATCTGCTTCTTCAGCAAATTGAAGATCCGTACGTACAGTTGGCCACGCAGCTACAGTAATAGATTCACCTTCATGCGGTAGGTGCTGCCAGATTTCTTCTGTAATGAACGGCATGAATGGATGTAATAGACGCATTGTTTGATCTAATACGTAAGCTAAAATAGAACGAGTCGTTTTCTTAGCTGTTTCATCATCACCATTTAAAGGCAATTTAGCCATTTCAATATACCATGAACAGAAATCATCCCAAATGAAATTGTAAAGCTCACGACCTACTTCACCAAATTCGTAGCGTTCTGCGAGGGATGTTACACGCTCAATTGTTTCATTTAAGCGAGTTAAAATCCATTTATCGGCAACTGACTTTTCACCAGTTAAGTCGATTTCTTCATATGTCATACCATCCATATTCATAAGGGCAAAGCGAGAGGCATTCCAAATTTTATTCGCAAAGTTCCAAACCGCTTCAACTTTTTCTGTTGTATAACGCAAATCCTGACCAGGAGATGATCCAGTTGCTAAGAAGTAACGTAAGGAATCTGCACCATATTTCTCAATTACGTCCATTGGATCAACACCGTTGCCAAGTGATTTACTCATTTTACGTCCTTCACCATCTCGTACTAGACCATGAATTAATACATCTTTGAATGGGCGCTGATCTGTAAATTCAAGACCTTGGAAAATCATGCGAGATACCCAGAAGAAAATAATATCATAGCCTGTTACTAATGTACTTGTTGGGTAGTAACGTTTATATTCTTCATTTGTCTCGTCTGGCCAGCCCATTGTAGAAAATGGCCAAAGCGCTGAAGAAAACCATGTATCTAAAACATCTTCATCTTGTGTCCAATTCTCTGCATCTGCTGGTGCTTCTTTTCCTACGTAAATTTCGCCTGTTTCATTATGGTACCAAGCTGGGATTTGATGACCCCACCATAATTGGCGAGAGATACACCAATCACGAATATTTTCCATCCAACGAGAGTATGTGTTTTCAAAACGAGCTGGTACAAAGTTTACTTTACCTGCTTCGTCTTTTTGAATCTCAAGTGAAGCATCAGCAAGTGGTTGCATTTTAACGAACCATTGCGCTGAGAGATATGGCTCTACAACGGCACCAGAACGTTCAGAGTGTCCTACTGAATGCATATGCTCTTCAATACGGATTAACACACCTGCTGCTTGCAAATCAGCGACAATTTGCTTACGGCATTCAAAACGATCCATACCGTTATATTTGCCAGCAAGCTCATTCATTGTGCCATCTTCATTCATTACAAGAATGCGCTCTAAATTGTGACGATTTCCAACCTCAAAGTCGTTCGGATCATGGGCTGGTGTCATTTTTACCACCCCAGTACCAAATTCCATATCTACGTAATCATCGGCTACAATCGGGATTTCACGACCAACGATTGGTAAAATTACAGTTTTACCAATCAGATGCTTATAACGTTCATCATTTGGATGAACAGCTACTCCTGAGTCACCAAGCATCGTTTCAGGACGTGTTGTGGCAACTTCTACATGCCCCGAGCCATCTGCTAGTGGATATTTCATATGATAGAATGCACCTTGAACATCCTGATAGATAACTTCAATATCTGATAAAGCTGTTTTCGCTGCAGGATCCCAGTTAATAATACGTTCACCACGATAGATTAAGCCCTTTTCATATAAATCAACAAAAACAGTTTTAACAGCATCAGAAAGACCTTTATCAAGGGTGAAGCGCTCACGCGTATAATCTAATCCAAGACCTAGCTTTGCCCATTGATCGCGAATATGATTTGCATATTCTTCTTTCCACTCCCATGTTTTTTCGAGGAATTTTTCACGTCCTAAATCATAACGTGTAATATTATCCTCTCGTAGCTTTGCTTCGACTTTTGCTTGTGTTGCAATCCCTGCATGGTCCATACCAGGTAACCAAAGGGCATCGTATCCTTGCATACGCTTCATGCGCGTTAAAATATCTTGTAAAGTAGTATCCCAAGCATGCCCTAGGTGTAATTTACCTGTTACGTTCGGTGGTGGAATAACAATTGAATAGGGTTTTTTCCCACTTTCTGGCTGTGCCTCGAAAAACTTCCCTTGTAGCCACCATTCATAGCGACCAGTTTCAATGGACTGTGGATCATATTTAGTTGGCATTGAAATATTTTCTGTCATTTTGACTCCTCCTGTTGTGTGTTATTTTGTGCAAACATCGAAAAGCTCCAACCATTCCATGACTCATGCTCAGAAGACATTCATCAGAAATAAATTGAAAATAAAAAAACTCCTAACGTCAAAAAGGACGAAGGAGTTTTAGTTCGCGGTACCACCTTTAATTCCAGCAGAGGTAAAGTAAGTGTTATGAATAGAAATAGCACTACTTAAGCCTATTTACTACTGGCTCTTAATTCGGTAACGGTGTTTAACCGGCTTTAACTACTGTTAGTTCACTAAAGCTGCTCGAGGGCTACATTCAATTAGGCACAGATAGAAACTTTTCAGCTACCGTTTCCTCTCTAAAAATGTACGAATAATTTACTCTTCCCTGTCATAGCATCTATATCAATTTTTACACATTGTACCGCAAAATCGTGCAATCTTTCAAGTGATTTAGTCATTTTTAGTGTTCACAATAAAGGAAATAGAAAAGGAAGTGAATATTTAAATGCGACGACGTAAGTATAATCCCTGTTTTTTACCACCATGGCTAAGACAATTTCGCTTTTATTGTAGAACAATTATTGTGCCAATTTGTGCGTTTCAATTTATACGTGTAATCATTATTCCAACATCTGGAGACTTCATCTTTTTACTACTCCTACTACTTCTAAGCTATTTACTCTTAAATGATATCATTTGAAACACGAACTTTTAGCGGTGTATAACCTTCTTCTAATTCCCAGATCATTGACGGAACTTCTTGCCAGGAACTGGACTCACGAACCACAATATGACTTGAAGATTCTCTTAATACAGTTATTTGTTCACTCGCTGTAAGTTTGTCAAGTTTCGCTGGAGCAATTTTCACTTCAACCCGTTCTTCTTTTTGGGCTACAGCTACATGTTGCTTTAGGGGTGCTGTTTCTTCTACAATAATTGCTTTTTCAGCTTTAGCTGTGGTCGATTGTTGGTCAAAAGCACAAGTATTTTCTAAGACCAGTTCTGGCTCATTAAAAATACTTGTAACAGTCCATTCAAGCTGACACATTTGATTAGTAAGTGTTGGTCGAACATCTTTTACCATTAAATCCTCGAGAGCTGAGTCTTTAGGTAAATCGACATGTAATGGGACTGCATATTCAAAATAACCAGTATCCCCTTGAATATCAAGCGCATCAATTTTTACTAATTCATCTTCATCACTAAAAGCCTGCATATCTTGAAAATCAAAGCGAACATGTGCTGTAATATGATAAATACCCATTAATCGCAATGAATCTTCTAATTGCATTGTCTGCCACTGAGGCTTAATTTGCACAGCTGCTATTTCTGTTGGGCAGCCGTAACCAGGAAAACAGAAAGTTTCACGCATATTCCAAGTTTTGTGTTCGATAATAATCCCTCCCCTTGCATCATATGAAGCGAGTAAGGCAGGTATGCTATTGAAAAATTAAGGCAGAATGAAAAAATAATTTTAGATTCTTACTTTAAACAACGATATGATGGTTTCACTAAAAAATGGCATACTAGAAAAGTTTCTAGCATGCCATTTTACTAATGAACAAATGAAATTATACATGTACCAATTTAATTTTATTTGCTACACGATCTGTTAGCATTTGTGTTGCTTTTGGTACGATTGGCTTAAAGATTGGATTTAAAACAGGACCTGCTAATCCACCTGCTATTACTTCTAAAAAGCCTGTCATTTTAGTATTTTCTGCATCGATGCTTTCTGCAAGGAAATATCCATTACCTGTAAAATTATCAGAAAGACCTTTTAATTCAAATGTTACTTTACTAGGAGCAGCCCATTCTAAAATAGTAATTTCAACTTGAACTGTTTTTTTCAGAACTCCAACATTGCCTTTAAAAGTCCATATTGAATGTTTGTCATCAATCATCTCATGCGCGTTATAACCTGGGACAAGCTTTGCCCATTTTTCCATATCACTGACGAAATCCCATACATGATCAATTCCTACGGGTACTTCGACTATATGTGTGCCTGTTGCCATATCAATTCACTACTTTCTTTTATGAATAGCTATATTATAAACGATTTTGCCTACAAATTGACTATGCTGAAAGATATAATTTTTACAAAATCAGGTCCTTTACCCAACAAAAATTTATCGTTGATAATAATAAACGCAATAAATTACAATGATATGTTTTGAAGTGAATAAATATCGGTTATCTAGAGTGGACATGCTCTTAACTTTATATCAAGCTTGCCAAAAAACAACACTTTATAGCAAGTGGTTTTTCAAACAATATAAAAATGGCACGCCAGAAAATAATCTAGCATGCCATTAAGTTTTATCTAGCTAATTGAGCAAAAACTTTATGGAAGGCATCCACTGTTTTAGCGATATGCTCCTCTGTATGTGCAGTGGAAATAAATAATCCTTCATATTGAGATGGTGGTAAGAAAATTCCTTCCTCTGCCATTAGACGGAAGTACTCAGCAAATAATTGTAAATCAGATGTTTTCGCTGTAGCAAAATCAATCACGTTCTCATTAGTGAAGAAGAATCCTATCATAGAACCAGCACGATTGACAGTATGTGGTATATTGTATTTTGTTGCCGCTTCTCGGAAACCAGCCTCTAATTGATCTCCTAGCTTTTTGAAGTATTCATATGAACCTTTATCGAGGCGCGATAATGTTTCATAGCCTGCAGTCATGGCTAATGGATTTCCTGAGAGTGTGCCAGCTTGATAGATTGGACCTGCTGGTGCTATTTGCTCCATAATTTCCTTTTTCCCTGCATAAGCACCTACAGGTAGTCCACCGCCAATTACTTTGCCTAATGTTGTAATATCTGGTGTCACATTGAAATAGCTTTGTGCACAACTATAATCTACACGGAAGCCAGTCATAACCTCGTCAAAGATTAACAGTGCTCCATATTCCTTCGTTAATGCACGTAAGCCTTCTAAAAAGCCTGGCTGCGGAGGCACGACACCCATATTTCCAGCTACTGGCTCTACAATTACACCTGCAAGCTCAGCTCCAAACTTTTCAAAAATTAATTTTGCTCCCTCTAGATCATTGTACGCTACTGTTAATGTATTACGTGCAACATCTGCTGGAACACCAGGGCTATCAGGTAAGCCTAATGTAGCTACACCAGAGCCAGCTTTAATCAGTAATGAGTCTCCATGACCATGATAAGAACCCTCAAATTTTAAAATTTTATCTCGTCCTGTTACTCCACGAGCGACACGGAGTGCAGACATTGTTGCCTCTGTACCAGAAGATACAAAACGAATCATTTCCATGCCTGGTAAACGCTCTAATACCAATTTAGCTAAACGATTTTCTGTATAGCTTGGCGCCCCAAATGAAGAACCCTTCGCCGCTGCATCTGCAATTGCTTGAACAACTTCGGGATGGGTATGACCCAAAATAAGTGGGCCCCATGATAATACATAATCAATATATTCATTGCCATCAATATCTTTAATGATAGCACCATGTCCAGATTCCATGAAAATAGGGTCCATATTAACAGATTTGAATGCACGTACTGGGCTACTGACACCACCTGGCATTAAATTAATTGCTTCTGCATACGCTTGTTTTGATTTTTCGTAAGATCGTGTCATTTATTTCTCCTCCAACCAACGTGCAACATCTTTTGCATGATACGTAATGATTAAATCAGAGCCTGCGCGCTTCATGCCTAATAATGTTTCAAGCACTACATTTTTTTCATCAATCCAGCCATTAATAGCTGCTGCTTTGATCATTGCATATTCTCCAGAGACATTGTACGCAACGATCGGTAAAGTATAATTATTTTTCACATCACGAATAATATCCAAATAGCTTAGTGCTGGCTTAACAATTAAGAAATCCGCACCTTCTGCAATATCTGACTCGGCTTCACGGAATGCCTCTATACGATTTGATGGGTCCATTTGGTATGATTTGCGATCGCCAAATTGAGGAGCACCGTCAGCTGCATCACGGAATGGTCCGTAGTAGCTAGATGCATATTTAACTGCGTATGACATGATTGGAATATGTTCAAAGCCTGCCTCGTCTAAGCCCGCACGTATTGCAGCAACAAAGCCATCCATCATATTCGATGGCGCAATGATATCTGCTCCTGCTTTTGCTTGTGACACAGCTGTACGCGCTAAAACATCTAAAGACGGATCATTTAAAATTTGATCACCTTCAATTAAGCCACAATGTCCATGATCTGTAAACTCACATAAACAAGTATCTGCTATGATTAAAAGCTCTGGGTGGCGTTCTTTAAGAAGACGCGTTGCCTCTTGCACAATACCATGGTCATGGAATGCTCCAGTACCAACCGCATCTTTTTCAGCAGGTAAGCCAAATAAAATAACTGCTGGTATTCCTAATGCTACAACTTCATCAATCTCAGCTTCAAGTTTATCTAATGAAAATTGAAAAACACCTGGCATAGAAGGTACTTCGTTTTTAATATTTTCGCCTTCCATAACGAAAATAGGATAGATTAAGTCCTCTTTGTGTAAGTAAGTTTCTTTTACCATTGATCGTATCGCTGCATTTGCACGCAAACGACGATGTCTTTGAAATTGTAATTTTGTCATTTTCTATTCCCTACTTTCATTATTTCCTCGATGACTGCATGCATAGTATATACGTTGGGCTTAACATCTACAGTTGCACCATGATTTAATATAGCCGCTTCTGTAATATGACCAATTGCTGCAACACGTGCTGCCTCCCACCCAATGACCGAAGCTACATCCATTGCGTAGACATCAACAGCGGAAGGACTAGCTAAAATCACAGTGACATCACTATGTTCACGAATGCATTCTATAATGTTTTGTTTTTGGTCATGACGCTCAATCGTTTCATACACTGTCCATTCCTTTATTTTAAAGGGCAGACCTTCCTTCAGTGTGCTTTTCGCTTTTTCTCCACGAATAAATAGACAACTAGGATTACTGCCTACTACTTCAGGAAATTCTTTAACAAATACATCTGCACTAAAGATGGAAGGCATAAAACTTACATGGAATCCTAGCTTTTCTAGTGCTGTAGTTGTTCTAGTACCAATAGAAGCGATCTTCCCTTGGAAATGCCTTGCGCTTAAATTAAATCGTTGCATTTTACTGGAAAAAGCATCTACAGCATTTTGACTTGTAAAAATAAGCCATTCAAATTGACGCGCAAACTCTATTTGTATATCATCATTTCTATCAATCAACTCGCAAGTTTCAATCAATGGGGCAATAACAGCATATCCACCTAAAGCTGAAATATCATCTATAATTGTTGTCGTTTTAGATGTACCTGTCAAAATAATCGTTTTACCTTCTAAAGGTAAATTACTTTGCATCTTGCTCTGCCTTTACGCGTTGAATTAATTCAAAGGCACCTTGCTTCGTTAAAATCTCAGCAAGCTCTTTGCCAACTGCTTCCGCATCAGAGCCAACTACTGTCTCCTTATAAACAACCGAGGCATCTGGTGCAGCAACAAGGCCAGTTATCGTAATTTCTTCCCCATTCGATTTAGCATATCCTGCGATAGGTACTTGACAGCCACCGTCCATAGCTGCAAGGAAAGCACGTTCTGCATGTGCTTCTTGCCAAGTAATGCTATCAGTTAATTTGCCTAATTCAGCTAATAGTTCAGTATCATCACCACGGCATTCAATCCCAAGAGAACCTTGCGCTACAGCTGGAAGACAATCCTCAACAGGTAAAAACTCAGTCACCACTTCATCGCTCCAGCCTAAACGTTTTAGTCCAGCAGCCGCTAAAATAATGGCATCATATTCATCTGTCTCAAGTTTCGCCAAACGTGTATCTACATTTCCACGGATCCATTTAATTTCTATATCAGGGCGGACTGTTAGCAACTGAGCACTACGTCGAAGTGAACTTGTTCCCACTACAGCATCAGCAGGGAGGTCAGCAAATTTCACATGTCCTTTTGAAATAAATGCATCACGTGCATCTTCACGTGGTGGAATACAGCCTATCACTAATCCCTCAGGTAGTACTGCGGGCATATCCTTCATCGAATGAACAGCAAAATCAATTTCCTTATCAAACAATGCTTGTTCAATTTCTTTAACGAAAAGCCCTTTCCCTCCAACTTTTGAAAGCTGCACATCTAAAATTTGGTCGCCTTTTGTAACAATTTCCTTTACTTCAAATTCAAATGGTACTCCGGCTGCCTTTAACTCATTAATAAACCAATTTGTTTGTGTTAATGCCAGCTTACTTCTCCTAGAACCTACAATAATTTTTCTCAACAGTCTCCAACCTTTCTTCTAATACCATAAATGGAATCGCGATAAACTACTTCCTAGGAAGAAGTTCACAACAACTAATAAATATGCGTAAATATGTACCCATGCATAAGTTGTACCTGTTAGCTTACTTTTGCGATTCACATACAATATCAAGCAATACAAAATTAAGATAATGAAGGAACCAATGATTTTTGCATCAAAAATCGAAAGACTCTCTAACGTTAATAGTGCCCATTCAAACCCTAAAACTAAACTTATAAATAACATAGGAATTCCAATAAAAAATGATATATTCATCCAGCTACTCGTTTGTTGCAAAGATGGCAGCCTTGTCCATAAATATGACCATTTTTTCTTTTTAAGCAATCGATATAAAATTAAATACAATATCGCAAAAACAAATGTTAGCGTAAATGCTGCATAGGATAAAATTGCAAATGATATATGAATAAAAAGCATTTCCGAAATTAGAGTATCACTAACTGCTCCTGTTGGTCTTTTAGGCATAAAAGTAAAAATACTAGCGAATAAAAACCCTAGTATATTAATAATAAATACTGGTAAATCTACTCGCGCTATACAGTGAAGAATAATAGATAATGTAACGAGCAGCCAGGAATAAAATAGAATTCCTTCAGACAAGGATAAAATCGGAAAACGCTTGGTTTCCACAAAGGTTAATAAAATTATGGCACTTTGTATTACCCATACAAATGAAACAAGCCAAAAAGCAATTCGCCTTGCTCGTACTTGTTTATAAAAGTAATCAGTAAAGTAAAATACTAGACTGATCGCATACAAGACGATCATTACTTCATAAAGCCTTGTCATTGTCAAATCAGCCAATAGACATCCCTTCTTTGTATCGAAATTGCTAAAGAAGTATTCAACTTTAGCCTAGAAAAGAAAAACGTTTTCGTATCCTTAGTTTACCACACAGATACGAAAACGCCTCATGTAATATCAGTAGAAAATCTCGTTCGTGAGAAAATCATGGATTTGCTCAATCCTAGATTTGGTTCATGCTTCAATACGAACGTATAGACATCTTAGAAAGAGTACTTTGGTTCAGTAGAAGTTTGTGATGATTGCACACGCTCTTTACGATCAAGCTCTTGCATTGTCATTGCATGTACCTCAGCTTCTACAGCTTCCTCAATACCAAAAATTTGTTGGAATAAACGTAACTGTTCATTTGCTTTTGGTGAATTCGCCATTTCTTTTGCTTGTAAAATGGGCTCTTTTAACAACTGATTAATAATAGATTTAGTATGTTTACTTAAAATTTTACGTTCACGATCCGTTAAATCAGGCATTTTATTTTCAATGCTAATCATTGTCTCCTCTTGAATATGATTAGCTTTTTTACGTAGCGCCGAGATCACTGGCACAACACCAAGAGTTGCAACCCAGTCTTTAAATTGAAGAACCTCTTTGCCAATCATTGTAGTAATGTCAGCTGCCGCACGTTCACGCTCAGCTAAGTTTGCTTCTACAATTCCCTGTAAATCATCTATATCATATAAGAAAACATTTGGTAAATCTCCAACACGTGGATCAATATCACGTGGTACTGCAATATCTACCATAAATAATGGTTTACCTTTACGTAAACGTTCAACAAATTGCATTAGTTCATAGTCAATTACATAATCGGTTGCACCTGTAGACGTAATTAAAATATCCGCTTCCAGTAAAGAACATTGCAGCTCTTTCATCGATTTTGCTTCACCATGGAATTTAGCTGCCAGGCTTTCTGCTTTTTCAAATGTACGGTTAATAACGGTTACTTTTCCTACACCGCTACCGTAAAGATTTTCAATAGCAAGTTCTCCCATTTTTCCAGCACCTAAAATGGCTACATGTTTACGCTGTAAGGATCCGAATATCTTCTTCGCTAATTCAACTGCTGCATAAGAAACTGATACCGCGTTCTCACCGATAGCCGTTTCATTATGTGCACGCTTCGCAAATGTCACTGCTTGTTTAAATAGCTGATTGTAAACCGTTCCTGTTGTTCCAATCTCTTGTCCACTTAAGAAGCTTTTCTTTACTTGACCTAAAATTTGCGTTTCGCCAAGAACCATAGAATCAATTCCTGCAGTCACTTTGAATAAATGCTCGATTGCCTCATCCTCTTCTCGGATTGTTAGATAAGAAGAAAATGTCTCCGTCGGTAAATCGAACCAATTTGCTAAAAATTGTTTTACAAAATGACGTCCCGTATGCACTTGATCCACTACAGCATAAATTTCTGTTCGGTTGCATGTTGAAACAATAACGTTTTCTAATATGCTTTTTTGTTTTTGCAGCGCTTCCATTGCTTGTGGCAGTTCACTCTCTATGAATGATAACTTTTCACGAATTTCAACAGGCGCTGTTTTATAATTCAAGCCTACTACGATGGTATGCATGAATAACACCTCACACGTTCTAATTCACAAATCTCATTATAGCACAGTTCGACAGAAGTTCATCTATAATTTGTGAACATGTCATGAAGAACTGTAATTCGTCATCTACATTAGAATTATTATAAATTAAGTGTAACAAATTATACGTCCTGTTTCAAATTAAAAAACTGCCCCATGAGTAGGAGCAGTTTTATCTATTAATTAGTGATTGTTACAGTCTTTAACGTGATGATTTTATCTTCTTTATCATATGCTACAAATTCTATTTCGTTGTTCACCTTGAAGTCTTGCATAGTTTGAACTGTTTTTGTCAGCATATAAACATTATCACTACGTTTCTTTAATTCAAATTGTACATCTCCGCTTACAGAAGTGAAGCGCACATTAACCTTCGCAACATTTGAACAATTACCATCGATTCTAGCATTCATTGTAATATTCCCTTTGCGTAATGTAACAGATGCTTCTTCAAATAGATTATCAGGGTTTATACAGCTTGAAGAAGTTGTTTTACATAAAATCGCATCAATTAATTTTTGGAATACTTGATGTAACTGTAAATTATCGATTGCATGATAATAAGTTCCACCAGTTTCTGAAGCCAGTTGCATTAAAATGGCATCATTGACTTGTGATTTTTTACCCATACTTACTGTATAAATTTTAACGCCTTGCTTTTTCGCATCATTCAGCACTTTTGTCATTTTCGATTTACTTGTCTTGCCATCAGATATAACAACCATTGCTTTTGACGTTTTCGCATCGTTTGAGAATTTCGTAAGGGCTAATTCAATGCCAGCAAAGATGTCAGTAGCACCCTTCTCTTTCGATGTTTTATAGAGATCTTTTTTCAATACATTCTCCGTACTGCCTTCTGCTAGTACAGTAGCTTTTGTATTTGTTTCAACCACTATATTATTTTTTGCCTTAATTTGATTTATAGCTTCCAACGTTTTCTTACCACGGAAATTTGTTTGATCAGCGGCTTTCATGGATGCTGAGTAATCCACCACAAATGCGACCTCTGTTGCTAATGAACAAGAATTTTTACTGAAATACGGATTTGTGAAAATTTCCTTAGTAATCGTTTTATCCGTCAGGTCTTTTAATATTGTGGTATAACGCGGATCAATTTTATTGACTAGGGTTGCTTCTACTTTAGATTTCCCATAAATAATAGAATCAAAGTAAGCTACTGCTGTTCCAGGTCCCCCTGTTTTGTCTAAATAATCCGAGGTATTTGTCACAAATGAAGCCGTTTTTTCTACACCATCGAATTTAATTTTTACAGTTCCTTGATAATCAGTAATTGGTTCCCCACCTGCTCTTACTAATGTAACCATTACTTTTGTATAACGATCTTTACCAGATGGTCTAGATGCTGCCTCTGCGCTTTCTTTTAATGCTTCTACACGCTTTTTATAAGCCTCTACCTGACCAAGTAATTTACCGCCTTGATATTTTAATAGAACTGTTCGATCATAGTTACTCAAATTCGTAAGAATAGCATATATTTTCATGACACTATCATAATGCTCTAATGTTAATTTCTTTTCCTCTGGCATATGATTCATCAGCTGAATAATGGAACCAACCGGATTTATATTTTCTACCTGTGAAGCAATTGCATCGTCAATTCCTTGCACACGATATATAGGACGACCATCATCAGAAATCATATACATAATTTCTGTTTTAGCTGGTGTTGTCACGGAATCCTTCAAACGTCGATTTAATAGTTCTTCAAATAAATAAACGGAAATATCATAGTTTTCAAACTGTAAAATGGCATTCTCATAACCTAAAGCAGGATATTTTGGATCAGAACCACCATATCTTAAATACGTATTTTGCACATTTCCAAGTGCATCTGTTACATTCGTTTGCTGACCAATACTAAACAGCTTTTTATCTGCATCTTTGTCTAAAGGAACTGGATTGTAAACATCAATGATATTTTCTGTAAAGAACTCAGGCAATTTTTCGTAAGGTTTAAATGGAGGTGTAACATTTCCATTATCATCATCGGTATTGGCTGGATCATACACTTGGTAATCAATACGCATCTCTGGTTGAGGTGAGTAACGCACCTGTGCATTTAATTTTTCACCTACTAGACATTTCATACCTGGATCTGTATTGTTAATCAACTCGAAAGAAATAGTGTCACGGACAGACTTTGTTAATGCTGGTGCTTTTACTATAGCTGTCACTGTAGAGCCATCAGATTGTACGTTTCTAACTGGATCGCCTGCTGTATCCACAATTGTTGCACCATATGATGAAGTTACACGGAATGTATAAGATTTATCGTCTGCAATTGGATCACCATTACAAGCTTTTAACGATACTGTAATTAGCGTTGAGTCAACTCCATTTGCAACTAAATCTGTTTTTTCAACATCGATGCTTTGTAAAGCATTATTTACATATTCTGGTCCAGTAAAATCATTAGAATTATCCTTTGGTTCTTCAAAATCTGCACTACCTGAGCCCATAAAGCCTGCTGGTAAAGTAACTTTATCATTATCACGGCCAGCAGCAGCACGTTTTAATCCTTGAACACTTAAGGAACCATTTTGTACAGCACGATATAAAAATACTGCAATATCCCCACGAGTTAATTTTGTAGAGGGATTAAAATCAGCAAATGTTTTCTTTCCTGTATTACCTGTTGAAATATCATTTGTATATAAATATTGTACTGCTTGAGGTTCATCTAAATCTAAACCTTTAAAGGCTGCATATACCCGTGCAAATTGACCACGTGTTATTGCTTTGGAACGATTCGCTGTTGCATGTGTACCATTAAAAGGTAAATAGAAATCACTATAGAAGTTATAAGCTACACTTTCGTTATACGTTAATGCATAATTACGATCAAGCTTTGCGAGCATAACTACAAGCTCTTGTTCAGTTATTTGTTCATCTGGTAAAAAATTATTAGCGCCATTCAATGATAGTAAGTCATTATCAACTGCCCATGATATAGCTTTGTATTTACTATTATTCGTCGGTACATCCTGAATAGTCGTGGCTGCCCAAGTAACAGCAGGAGCTGCTGATATAAATACTAGTACGAAGCAAAGCAGTGATAACAATGCTTTTTTAGCATGTGCCATGTAGTTCAGTCCTTTCTTTAATTGAAGAACAATATGTCATCACGATAGTTTTGTTTTAGATCATTTTCTAAATAATTCAAGAAACGTTCCAGCACTACTGATGCTTGCGCCCGCGTTAATGGCTGGTTAGGGTTAAATCTACCTGTTACAGGGTCACCTGTCATTAAGCCTAACTCATTAGCAATGTAAATTCCGTCTTTTGTGTAATTTGGAATTTGGGCATCATCTGTAAATTTAGTTACATAGCCTGGGTCTGGTGCTTTGTTTTCAAGTCCTAAGGCACGCACAAATATCGTCGCAGCTTGACCACGTGTAATCGGACTATCTGGTTTAAAATACTCAGGTGTAACTCCTTTAATAATTCCTTTCTTGACAGCTGATTCAATATAGGCATAATCCTTTACAGTACGCTTCACATCTTTAAAAACACTTGTAGATGCAGTTTTTTTCGATTTATTTTCTTTTTCTTGCATAACACGTAAATCAACCGCTTTACCAATCGCTGTTGTAAAGTCAAAACGCTTCATTGGTGTATTCGGAGAGAAAAAGTTACTTGTATCTGTGTAAATACCTAAAGAGTATAATTTATCAATAGCTTCCTTCGCGTAATGATTGTTTAAATCTCTAAACTTAGGAATGATTAATCGTTCAATAGTTGGCATATATTCCGTATCTAAGTCTAACGTTCCCTTTTGTCCAGAGGCTAAATTATACGTATATTCAGAAATAACATCTTTTTCACTTACAACTGCATATCCACCATCAAAGCTACCTAAGCTTCCTAGATTTTGTTCATAGTTTAGTACACGTGATTTACTTGTAGATAATCGATTTTTTACATGGCTTGTTTTGCCATCGCTAAAAGAATAAACCGCTTCTGTAATTTGTGTTTCTGTTGCTCCCCAGAAATTTTCATAACCAGCATGTCGACTATCAGTATCAATGGTTACTGTATTTTGAACTGCATTTTTTCCCGTCCCTGACTGGAAGGAATAGGTTTTTCTAGAAATTACATTACCAGAATAATAATCCGAAGCAGCACGATTGTCCGTCACCGTACCTTGAGAAAATTGGTAATCTACTAATGTATAGGTAGTTTTACCAATCACGATTTTTTCAGCATACTTTTTCACAACACCATTGGACGTTTTTTGACCAATCGTTGCATAATCGACAACATCTGATTCGTAGGCAATATTTCGTGTTAATGTAGCCCCATTACTCGCTATCAGCTTAAGGCTATAGGTCTCTGTTAATTTTCCTTTTGATTCTTTTTCAGTAATTTTAATATCTTTACTTGTCCCTTTAAAAATAACTGGTGTTCCTGTAATGAAAACAGCTTCTTCATATGTATATTCATTTTTTACAGCACCTGTAGTTTCTAATGAAGCAGCTAATGTATTTTGCGGAATGGTAACGCCAAATACAGCTATCGCAAGAACTACTAACATTATTTTAGATAAATGTTTTCGCATTCGTTTTTTGTCCCTCTCTTTCATTCCATGCACGTCTATATAGGGGCTGCCAAAAATCATGCATAAAAAAGCTTAAAATCCGCATGTCTCCTGCAAGTATCATTATAAAAGAATAAGTATACACTCACTTCAACGCATATAGCCTATCTTTCATCTATTCTACTCACAAGAGACTCACAAATTTTATTGAATTAATCTACTAAAATAAAATGAGCTTTGCCAAAACGATCTGATAATACTACTAAACGATCAGAAGGCTTTAAATCCGCTGGTTGAATAACTTTACCAGCTTTTATAAGAGTAGTTTGATCAATATTCATATCAACCATTTCTCCTGCCTCATACCAACGACCTTTCTGCCATTGACTGACACTCTTTACATTGATAACAGCTGGATATGTTGATTTTACTGATTGCAGCTTACCTGCCAGCATTAATGGTGCAACTGGCTTAGCATTATCAAGGATATGAGCAGCCTGAATATGTCCATCTTTCACATAGAAGTAGCCATAATCACCTTCAAATAAATGAAGCTCAATATCAGGGATAACACTATATACTTTTTTCCCATCATCCACTATTGCCTTAGTTGAATTACTTACTGATAAAACAGTATGCTCTGTTTTCTTAAAGACATTTGAGTCAATCTTCATTGCATCATCAATTTCAATTAGATAGCCATCCGCTTGAGATAAGCGACCATAGTATAATTCATGACCTGCTAAGTTCGGAGACATAAAGCTATCACTTGTCACTTGGACAACCTGTGCATAGTGATCACGTGCAGCACCGTCCGAGATAACAAAGGCTGTTCCATAAGCTAATAAGCCAGTAGGTTCGATTAAACGCCCATTGCGAATTAAAATTGTGCCATCATGGAAGTACAGTGTACCAGCAGATTTAAGTTTTAATAATTGATATTTTGTATCCACAGAAAGCATAGGCTCATAGTAAGTTCGTTCGTTATTTTTTAAGACAACAATTTTCTCAATCACTTCTTTACCAAATTGTTTAACCGTAGCATAATATGCTTCACTGCCAATATAGTTTTTCAACTGACCTTTATCAACTTTTGTATTCCCTACATAAATTGGCACCTTTGATGAAAAATCCATCGTTGATAAAGCTGTTGTCGTATCTGAACCAAAATCCCAATTTGCAAAGGCATGTTGATTTTTTACAGTTAATTTATTTGTATTTACATTTACGACTTGTATTTCACCTTTATAAAGATTTTCTACTAATGTACCGGTCTCACTAATGTCTATTTTAGTGACGATTGACGTATTTAAATTTTTAAGACTAAGCTTAATTCGATCTCCTACATAGAGGGCACTAATATCCACAGATGAGGAATTTTTTTGATAGCTTGTATCTTTATTTAGATAGTAGGTTGTTTCTTCCCCAATATCTGGTTTAAACATAATGAATAGTCCATTAGGATCAATACTTGTAACTACTCCAGTAACAGTTGCTTTTTTCGTATTTTGGCCAACTGTAGAAGTAGTAGATTCAGTATCCTTTGTAGAATTAGATGAACCACGAAGTTCAACAACGCTTCGAAGAGAAATATCCGCCTCTACCTTCATTCCCATCTTAAAGCCATCAATGGTAGTGACTGTATTATTAATATACAGGCGGGCATTGTCATTAATATTGTATGTAACTGTACGACCGCCGTCATTTTGTAGAGTGATTTTACTTAGTTTTTTTTCTATTACTCCGTTTGGATTTGCATATTCTGAAAATGTAACATCAACAAAGGATCCTGTCACCATTTGAGTAGCAGCATTGGCTGTTTGACTCGATGAAAATCCAAAAACTGCGAATATCAAAATCAGTAGTATGTATGGAATCTTCTTCAACAAATTCCGCCTCCTTTAAAATTTGTTATTAATAAATAGTATATCGTATTATTGGTAGTTTTACGTCTTCAAAAAGTTACATTTTATCGCATTCTGCTTTCTTATTAGTGCAGCTATTAGACACAAAGATAGAGGTAGCTTTCTATCTTCAAGCTACCTTACCTTTAATCATACTTGAATGTCAATTGTATGTCCGGCTGTTGGATGTGGAGCATCTAACATTTCAACTAACTGTTCTGTATTCTGCTGTTGCATCTCCATTGCCTGTTTTGTAACAGCTAAAGATACGTTTTGCATTAAAGTCGCTTGATTCATGGCAATTGATAAAGCTGCGATATCCATTCAGTCCACCTCCTCTTTAATTTATCGGTCAATTCTTTCATTCATCAAGCGATTTTCCCAATTTTCTACATAACTTTCTCATCAAAAACCTTCGTCCTTTATTGTTTCTTTCCTTATAAATGAAAATAAAAAACATCTACTGTCCTAAAAAATAGACGCAATAGATGTTGTTTTTATCTTCATTCAGCAGAAGACTCCCACCTCTACAGGTGGTGAGATGAATGCGGTTTTAGTTCCTTTTCAGTGGGTGTCCAAACACCTACTGAATAAAGATAAAGCCTCCGGCGGATGTCACGGATTTTCAAAGGAATGAATTGTGCGGGCACAATTCAAAATCCGGACGCAATTACGCCAAGGCGAAATTGATTACATTAAATTTTCAATCGTACGCCAAGTCTCTTCAAAGCCAATTCCTTTCTCTGAAGAAAATACAATAAGTGGATCATTCTTTTCCATATTGAGCGTTTCTTTTACTACTTTTTTATGCTTATCCCATTTACCTTTTGGAATTTTATCTGCTTTTGTCGCAATGACAATACAAGGAATATTGTAATGCTTTAAAAAATCATACATCAGGCAATCATCTGCTGTAGGTGGATGACGTAAATCCACAATTTGTACGACTGCCTTTAATTCCTTGCGTCCTGTGAAGTAGCGCTCTATCATTTTTCCCCATGCTTCACGCTCTGTTTTTGAAACCTTTGCATAACCATAGCCTGGAACATCTACAAAAAACAATTGCTCTTCGATTTTATAAAAGTTCAACGTTTGTGTTTTTCCTGGCTTAGATGAAATACGTGCTAAAGCTTTACGACCAATCATTCGATTAATGAAGGAGGATTTCCCTACGTTCGAACGACCGGCTAATGCAAATTCTGGCAGTCCATCTTCTGGATATTGGTCTGGTCTTACGGCACTAATGACCATTTCGACGTTATGGACTTTCATTTTTCTAAAAACCTCCGTCCAGTGCATAAGCTAATACTTCATCAGCCGATGACACTAGTTTAAATGTAAGTTGCTCGCGTACACTTTCAGGAATCTCCTCAATATCTCGCTCATTATCCATTGGACAAATAATTGTTGTTAAACCTGCGCGATGAGCACTGAGTGTTTTTTCCTTTAACCCGCCTATAGGCAGTACACGACCACGTAATGTAATTTCACCTGTCATACCAACCTCACGGCGTATTGGACGATGTAAAATAGCCGAAACAATTGCTGTTGCCATCGTAATACCAGCAGATGGACCATCTTTTGGTACAGCTCCTTCAGGTACATGGATATGAATATCATGTGTTTCAAAGTATTCCGAATCCACCTCTAGATCACCCATCTTTGTACGAACATAAGACAAAGCTGTTTGAGCGGATTCCTTCATTACATCACCAAGCTTCCCAGTGAGTTGTAATTTTCCTTTACCAGGTGTTAATGATACCTCGATTTGCAAAGTATCACCGCCAACCGTTGTATAGGCTAATCCAGTTGCTACACCAACTTGGTTTTCCTTCTCTGCTTGTCCATAACGGAAGCGATGTTTACCTAAGAGCTCTTCTAATGATTTTGAGCTTACAGTTACACGTTTTTTCTCACCCGAAACAATAATTTTAGCGATTTTACGACAAAGCGTCGCAATTTGACGCTCAAGTCCACGAACTCCAGCTTCACGTGTATAGTAACGAATAATATCGAGTACTGCTTCATCCTTTATAACCACTTGTGTTTTTTTCAAGCCATGCTCTTTAAGCTGCTTTGGTATTAAGTGATTTTTCGTAATTTGAGCCTTTTCTATTTCTGTATAGCCAGCAATAGAAATAATCTCCATACGATCCAGTAATGGTCCTGGAATTGTACTTAGATCATTTGCTGTTGCAATAAATAATACATTCGATAAATCGTATGGCTCTTCGATATAATGATCGCTAAAAGAATTGTTTTGTGCAGGATCTAGCACCTCTAGCATTGCGGCTGCAGGATCTCCTCTGAAGTCATTAGACATTTTATCAATTTCATCTAATAAGAAAACAGGATTAATTGTGCCTGCCTTTTTCATACCTTGGATAATACGCCCCGGCATTGCTCCAACATACGTACGGCGGTGACCACGAATTTCAGATTCATCACGGACCCCACCCAATGAAATACGAATAAATTTGCGATCCAAGCTTTCTGCTATTGATCGAGCTAACGATGTTTTCCCAACACCTGGAGGACCTGCTAAACATAAAATTGGACCACGTAAAGAATTTTTCAATTGGCGTACAGCTAAATATTCTAATACACGTTCTTTTACTTTTTCTAAACCATCATGGTCACGATTTAAAATACGCTCTGCGTGAGCAATATTCATACGATCTTCAGTCGAGTTTGTCCATGGTAGTGAAATAAGCCAATCAATGTAGTTACGGATAACACCACTCTCCGCACTAGCCCCAGGTAACTTTTCATAACGATCTAACTCTTTAAGCGCTACTTCTTTTGTTGTTTCTGGCATACCTGTTTCTTCGATTTTCTTGCGTAATTCAGCTACCTCACCTGTTTTTCCTTCACGGTCTCCTAGCTCTGTTTGAATAGCTTTCATTTGTTCGCGTAAGTAATATTCTTTTTGTGTACGTTCCATCGATTGCTTTACTTTTGTATTAATTTTCTTCTCAAGATCCAGTACTTCTTGCTCATCGTGTAAACGAATAATTAAATGATCTAAGCGCTTTTTGACACTAAGCATTTCTAACACTTCTTGTTTATCAGCAATCTTAAATGGCAAATGTGATGCGATGATATCAGCCAAACGTCCTGGTTCTTCAATGTCAACCACTGTATTAATGGTTTCAGTTGTTATTTTATTTGAGGATTTAGCATATCTTTCGAAATATGTTAACAACGTACGCATTAAAGCCTGTGTTTCAACATCCTTATCAATCGATTCCTCCTTGATCTCTACATCAACAACCGTATATTTTTCCAAAGCTCGATAGTTATTCCAAGTAGCTCGTGCTACACCTTCTACCAATATACGCAACGTTCCATTTGGTAATTTTAGCATTTGCTTGACGTATGCCATTGTACCAATTGCATATAAATCTTGCTCTTCAGGTTGTTCATCATGCATTTCCTTTTGTGTTACTAACAAAATCAATTGGTCCTCTAACATCGCTTGCTCTAGCGCTGCTACAGAACGATTTCTACCCACATCAATATGTAACACCATCGACGGGTATACTAAAAGGCCACGTAAAGGCAATAATGGTACATTTGTTGTTTTTTGTATTGTCACCATGCGGGTATTCACCTCCGTCAAAATTTTCTTGTTCACATCCCGCGCTACTAGTATGTGTCTAAATAGCCGATTCACACTAGTTAATCAAACGAGCCAAAAATTACAACTAATTATTATTGGCTTTATGTATGAATGAATAAAAAGCTGACTGTCGATCTGTGCGAATATTGCACAATCGAAGTCAGCTAAATTACTCTTTATCTCATAACCATTAGACTTAGTCACGTCTGATTGTTATGCTGAAGTTTTCGTGTCGCTACCTTCATCGAGTTCAGTGCCATCTTCAAGAAGCAATTTCGGTCTTTCTTTATCCGTAATTGTTTTTGCAGTAATGATACATTTTTTCACATCTTCACGTGAAGGTAGTTCGTACATTACATCAAGCATTGTTGACTCAATAATTGAACGAAGTCCACGTGCACCTGTTTTACGCTCAATTGCTTCTTTGGCAATAGCTGTTAGGGCACCTTCATCAAACTCAAGCTCAACACCATCTAGTTCAAGCATTTTTTGGTATTGCTTTGCCAATGCATTTTTGGGCTCCGTTAATATTTGTACAAGTGCAGTCTCGTTTAATTGCTCTAGACTTGCAAGTACCGGTAATCGACCGATGAATTCTGGTATAAGCCCAAATTTTAATAAATCCTCTGGAATTAGCTTTGCCATAATGGAGCCTTCATCCACGTCTACTTTGTTCGGATCTGATCCAAAGCCGATTATTTTCTCACCCTGACGACGTTTAATAATGGATTCAATTCCATCAAACGCTCCACCTACAATGAATAGTATATTGGTTGTATCAATTTGTAAAAACTCTTGATGTGGATGCTTACGTCCACCTTGTGGCGGAACACTTGCAACAGTTCCTTCTAAAATTTTAAGGAGTGCCTGCTGTACCCCTTCACCAGATACATCTCGTGTAATAGATGGGTTCTCAGATTTACGTGCAACTTTATCAATTTCATCAATATAGATGATTCCTTTTTCTGCACGCTCAATATCATAATCTGCTGATTGAATTAATTTTAGTAAGATATTTTCAACGTCCTCACCAACATACCCTGCTTCTGTAAGAGAAGTAGCATCTGCAATTGCGAAAGGAACGTTTAAGATACGCGCTAATGTCTGAGCTAATAATGTTTTCCCGCTACCAGTTGGGCCGATTAACACAATGTTCGATTTTGCTAATTCAACATCATCAATTTTACTATTTGTATTGATGCGTTTGTAGTGATTGTAAACCGCAACTGCTAAAGCCTTTTTAGCACGTTCTTGTCCAATTACATACTCATCTAAAATCGCTAAGATTTCTTTAGGTTTTGGAATATCTTGGAATTCAATTTCTTCCTCAACGCCTAGTTCTTCTACAACGATTTCTGAACAAAGCTCAATACATTCATCACAAATATACACACCGGGTCCTGCAACTAATTTACGTACTTGCTCTTGTGGCTTTCCACAGAATGAGCATTTTAAATTGCCTTTTTCATCATTAAATTTGAACAATATGTTTCACCCCTATTCAAGCAACAATCTTACAAGATTATTGAACCTTTATCAAATAAATTGTCTGCATCATTTTACGCCTGGCAATTATGCTATAGATTTTTAAATACTGAAAGACGTATTTAGTTTTGTTATATTACTATTTTTTTGCATAGCCATCAAATATTTAGCCAAATAATTTTATTTTAAAGCGAGTTACTATGCATACGCTTTACTGTAATTCCAAAAAACAGTGACTAGAAATCATACTATTATTGACTCATGATGGATACATCGCAAAGCCTTAAAGTAAAAAGCTACAAACCTTTAATTAGTTACTTAGCCTTTATAATCTATACCATTCACCTAGGCTTAACCTTATTCAGAAGAGGAAGTGTGTTGTCTATGGTGTTTCAAAACTTAGTTCGTTAAGCCTCATTTTGAAAGTTCAGTGAAGCTCCAGCTCTACTGAATAAAGTTAAAATTTAGCACCGTATGAAAAGTCAAACAATACTATGTATTTTAGAGAAGTGGAAGAACCGACAGATTCTTCTTATGGTGAGATTAGTTACATCATCAAATTATTTAGTGTCTATACCTAAAGGGGTCTTGGCTTTCCAACTAAAGAAAGAATATGTGATAAAACAAGGCACGGTATAATGCCGTACCTTGTTTTCTTTTATCTATCCAGTTACAAAAAAATCCTATTCAGTAATTTTAGCGTTTTCTACTAAAAATTCAACTGTTTTTTGAATTTTAATGTCATTTTCTAGAACTGCTGTGCCGCCTAATGCACCTGTAATTTGATCTTTTGTCATGTTAAATTGAGCAGCCATTTTTTCTAACTCAGCTTCAATATCAGCTTCAGTAGCTTCAATTTTTTCAGCTTCAGCAATAGCTTCAAGTGTTAAAGATACACGTACACGACTTTCTGCTTCTTCTTTCATTTGACCACGTAAGTCTTCTTCAGATTGACCTGAGAATTGGTAGTATAGATCTAAGTTCATACCCTGTGTTTGTAGACGTTGACCAAACTCTTGTAACATACGATCAGTTTCAGAGTTAATCATACCTGCTGGTACTTCAAAATCAGCATTTTCAGCAGCTTTTTCTACTAGCTCATCACGAAGAGCTGCATCAGATTCTGCTACTTTTTGTGCTGCAGTTTGTTCTTTAATTTTAGCGCGTAAAGCTTCTACGCTTTCCACTTCTGGATCTAATTCTTTTGCGAATTCATCATTTAACTCAGGAAGAACTTTTGTTTTAACTTCTTTCACTGTTACTTTGAAAGTAGCTTCTTTACCTGCTAATTCAGCCGCATGGTATTCTTCTGGGAATGTAACAACTACATCTTTAGATTCGCCAGCTTTCACACCTGTTAGTTGCTCTTCAAAACCAGGAATGAAAGAACCTGAACCGATTTCTAGTGGATAGTCTTCACCTTTACCACCTTCAAAAGCTTCTTCACCTACGAAACCTTCAAAATCGATCACTGCAGTATCACCTTCAATGATTGCTTCGTCTTCTTTTATTTCAAGTTCAGCTTTACGAGCTAACTGGTCTTGAATTTGTGCATCTACTTCTTCATCAGTTACTTCAACTGGAAGTTTAGCTACTTCTAGACCTTTGTAGTCACCAAGTTTTGGCTCTGGTTTAACTGTTACTTGGGCTGAGAATGTGAAATCTTGACCATGTACGAAGTTTTCTGTTCCAGAGATTTCTGGATAATCAACTGGCATAATTCCAGCTTCATCGATAGCCTTTGCATAAGAATCTGGAACAATGATTTCTAAAGCGTCTTGGTATAGAGATTCAATACCAAAGCGTTGTTCAAACATTTTACGAGGCATTTTACCTTTACGGAAACCTGGTACGTTAATTTGTTTTACAACTTTCTTGAATGCTTGGTCCATTGCTGCGTCTACTTCTGCAGCAGGTACTTCAATTGTAAGAGTACCGATATTACCTTCTTGTTTTTCCCATTTTGCTGACATGTATAAATACCTCCAAATAAATAATCAAGTTTAAATGTTAGACAATTCATTCGTAACTACGATTTTGACAACCATTTTAGTATAACATAGATGCGTATAGTTTCAACTTATTTCATACCTCATGTAGTTCTGTTAGTTTTTCTAACATTTGTAAAAATTCGATGAGTTCATAGTCCATTTCTTGTACTTTTCCGAGCATAGATTGCACAAAGTCAATATAACTATAGGCAATATCATCCGCTTCAAATGGGTGCCATTCAAATGGATATGTTACAATGGCATGCTTTGCCATTAAATATTGTACCATTTCCAATGTTGTTGGGTCTTGCTGTAATTTATTTTCAATTATTTTTTTCACTTCACTGTACTGAGGTAACTGATTTGGTAATACCAAATTGATTGGATTTATCACCATTGTTTGTTCAAATTTTGACACTGTAATATCAATAGATACTTCTTGTTCAACTAATAATATGAGCGCTAAGCTCTGAACAAACGGATGAATAGTTGTACATTCGATAATAGCTTTTAAAGCTGTTTTTAATTGTCGCACATTTGTATCCATTAAACGATGTAACCGGATAGATTGTTCATCAGGTGTAAGCGTACTGAATTTCAGTAGTTCATATTCTTGGTCTTCTATTAATTGTTGTGCATCTTCCTTTTGTTGAAGTTTTCTTGCCACTTCTTGATTTATGCTTTTTAATCGTTGAAATTTTTCAATCTGTTCTAGTGGAAGCACATCTTCCTCAAGCAATGTCGTAATTAACGATTCCACTTGATGGTACTCCTTTAACTGCATACATACCGTAATATATAATTCCATTATTTCCACGTACAAAGTCGTACCCATTGCAAGCAATTGCTCACAAACATCTTTAGCTTTGTTATACGACTTTAATTCATATAAAGCATAAGCATATGCACTTAATGCTAATTCATCTCCTGTTTCATATAAAAATGCTTTTTCAAAGCTGGCTACTGCCTCTTTATATTGAAAATTTTCCGCATATTTATGTCCTTCACGTATTAATGTCTGAACAGCACCTGGAAAAACAACAATATTGTCATGTTTTATAACATGTCGTTTTCGCTTTGTCATTCCCTCACCTCTTTACTACTATTTCACTACACTTTAAAAGGTCGACTCTTCACCAGAATTTGAAATTGAAATGACACATGGTATCCCTCTATCCATAAGCAAACCGATAGCCTTTTCCAAGGTGCAGAATTCTCGCATTTTCCCAGAAGCTTATGCACCACTATGCTATTACAACTTCTTAAATCGCGATCAATGCTTATTTTTAACAAAAAATTCTCTACTTTTGCATTCATATTTTGTAATAAATTGTATTATAATTAATAATAACTATTATTTATAAATCATTGCAGACCTTTGTTTTTCTGCATGTACTAAAATAAGTTCTTCACAAGGAGTGGAATACATGCAATTAATGGATACAGTTAGTGAGTTTGAAAATTGTATCTCTCCAACATTTGAGGCACTATCAATAAAAGTTATTTCATATTCTACAGCGGATGGTCCACAACGAGATTATCCGATCGAATTTGAAATTCTTACTCGCACAAAGGTTGATTCATACGTACAAGAAGCTATTACACATATTATAAGTATCCAAGGTTACATTCCCGGCTCCATTTCAATTGGACATCAACGAGAGTCACTTTTTATTGTTCCCCAAAGTGTACACATTGAATGCAACTATAAACTTCTTAGTATCGACAAAAAAGATATGCAGCAAATTTTACAGCATCCACAACCTAACCTTCATTACAGTGAATGGTTAATAGATGCCATTAAAAACGCAAATATTCTTGTAGAATTAAAAACAAATCAGCGTACAGTTACAGATTGGCCAATTGGCATTAAATCAGCTGTAATCTTGTAGTTAGAGCCAGACATACTTAAATAGGTATGTCTTTTTTTGTGTCTTTGAATAAGTTTATCCTTTTTGTGGCGTTTCTATCATATCAACTTTCTATAGATTCTGGAATTCCCATTGTAAATATGCTCCTATATCACTAGAAAATTTTACAATTTCATTAACTTATCAGTAAAAGGCGCTATTACAAACAAAAATGTTGTGATGATGATAAAATGCTTTTATGGAAGATTATTAAACTCCGGGGGAAATAGCTATGAATATTAAAGATGCATTGAAGTCTTTTTCTACTATGACACTTACCACACGTCAAGAATTTATGATAAAAAATGGCGATTGGTTGTTACAAGAAATGTTAGTCAATATTGGTTCACCAGATGCTGAATTACGGGACCAATTAATATACCGCACTTTTATTGAATTACTGAGTGATAATTTACTGACTACACAGCAGCTACAATCTTTATTTGACACAGCTACTAGTGACAACTACTTATTTTTGAACATAGGGGAAGAAATGAAAGATAGTGTCTTTACACGATCATTTTCCGCATTACTGATTGCTGGGATACTGTCTAAGGATGCTACACTACAAATACTAGACGCCAATCGACTGCAACTTTATTTTCAAAAGATAGGACGGTATTTATTATTAGAGAAAGATACACGAGGATTTGTTCAAGACAAGGGATGGGCTCACAGTATCGCACATGGTGCCGATTTAGCGACCATGACGATTAAACATCCTAAGTTCGATTTACAGCATGCACCATCAATCTTACATGCATTAAAGCTCGTTTCTTGGAAAAATACTGTCTATGTAAACGACGAGGAGGAACGCTTAGTTACTATCATTGAAGCTTTGCTAGATCAAAACTACTCTGAAGAAGCATTAATAGAATTCGTTCAGCAAGCTTTCGATAAATTTGAAATGCATTTAGTAACACAAGGATATAATGAAAGCTTTTTTAGCGGGCGTACATGCACTTTAAATATCATGAAAACCTTATACTTTGCATTAAAAATGAATAATCGATCTCCTCAGCTACAAAATGCCATTTATGGACAAGTTGCAAAATGGCTAAAGCTTGGTGCCTAATTCCTCAGAATTTCAGATAGCAATCTTAGATTTCTCTAAGAATTGCTATCTTTTTTAGCACATATTTTACTTTTCGAGCAAAATATAAACATCCCAATATTTGTATATTCATGAAGTTATATAATTATTTCAACATAATTATTATTCCATTCCAAATTCCACCTTTATAATCATTCCTTACATTGAAAATTTATCCTTTTTTATCCTCAAATCAACTTTTGATGTACTCCTTTTTTCTACAAAACGCAATCAAAATGTTTCACCCTCTTTGATTCCGCGCATATTTTATTACAAAATGACGTCCAAAATGTGAAATGATATTTTCACAAAAAAAATCATTTACTTAGGTAAATATCACAAACTCAGTATTTTCAACGTTTCAACAGTGTTTATTTTACTAAGTCTTAAAATACCAATATTAAAATAATGTTTTTTGTTCAAAAAATGTTCATATTCACCCCCTTCTTACTATTAAATTTATAACAAAATAATTTTTTTTCTGTAAAACGGGGCGTATAATCCAATGTGCAACAACGACATTTGTGTTGATCGATTATGGCACATTGTCTTTAATTCGATTGCACAGATTTATGGCTTTGCAAACGCTTGCACTAGACCAATCAAACACTAGACTCAATGTTTCATAATGAACCATGCCATTGTAAGTACTTTTAGGACTTTGATTGGTACACCAAATAAAAGAGGTGACCTTATTTACTCATCTATTTATAAATGTGAACTTTTACATGAAATTTATGAATAGCCGTTCTATAGAAAGGAGTCAAACATGAAAAAGAAGTTTAGCTTAATGTTCTTAGCATTTAGTGCCCTTGCCATTCTTGCTGGATGTGAACCGCTAACAATTTTAGATCCAAAAGGACCAAATGCTAAAACATTATCAGACACAATTATTTTATCCATTATCACAATGGCCTTTATATTATTAGTCGTATATGTACTTTTAATATTTATGCTAACAAAATATCGTGCTTCAAAAGCACCTGCTAATTATGAGCCGCCTCATGAAGAAGGCAGTCATTTACTTGAAATTACATGGACAGTTATTCCAATTATTATTGTAGCGTTTTTAGCAATCGTTACTGTTAGAACAACAAGTACAGTAGAAGCCAAGCCAGAAGGTTATGACAATCAAGAGCCGCTTGTAATTTATGCCTCATCTTCTAACTGGAAATGGCATTTTAGCTATCCAGAGCAAGGAATTGAGACAGTAAACTACGTAAATCTTCCGATTGATCGTCCAATTGAATTTAAATTGTACTCTTTCGGACCAATTACAAGTTTTTGGATACCTCAATTAGCGGGTCAAAAATATGCAATGAGCGACATGTTGACTACTATTCACTTAGCAGCTGACGAGGTTGGTTCATTTATGGGACGTAACTCCAACTTTAGTGGTCGTGGATTTGCTGAAATGGAATTCGAAGCACAATCAATGACACAGGAAGATTTTGATAAATGGGTTTCAGATGTAAAGGCAAATGAGAAACCATTAACAGAAGAGAAATTTGATGAGCTATTAAAAGCTGAGCATGTTGGTCGTTCAAGCTATTCATCAACACACTTAGAATTTAGCCCTGCTCCTATGGAACATAGTGAACATATGAACATGTCTGACGATGAAATGGATCACTCTGAGATGAACCATGAGAACCATTCAACAGATTCACAAGAAAATTCTAATGCAACACATTCACATTAATTTTTAAAACTGAAAGGAGCGCATCCAATGAGTATGGAAGAAGTTTTCCATCCAATGCAAGAACCGATGATTTTAGCGGCAGCTATTAGTATCGTCGTTGGAGCAGTTGTTATCTTTGCTGGCCTTACTTATTTCAAAAAATGGGGCTATTTCTATAAAAACTGGCTTTCAACTGTTGACCATAAAAAAATCGGTATTATGTATATCGCTGTAGCGCTTTTAATGCTTTTCCGCGGTGGTATTGATGCATTGTTAATGCGTGCACAAACGGCGGTTCCAGACAACGGCCTTCTAGATGCACAACACTATAATGAAATATTTACAACACACGGTTTATTAATGATTTTATTTATGGCCATGCCATTCGTAATTGGTTTAATGAATATTGTTATCCCACTGCAAATCGGTGCACGTGACGTAGCCTTTCCACGTCTAAATGCAGTTAGCTTCTGGTTATTTGCAGCTGGTGCAGGTTTATTAAACCTATCATTCATCATTGGTGGTTCTCCAGATGCAGGTTGGACTGCCTACTTCCCGCTGTCAGGGACAGAGTTTAGTCCTACTGTTGGGAACAACTACTATTCTTTAGCTCTACAATTATCAGGTATTGGTACGTTAATGACCGGGGTAAACTTCATCACGACGATTATTAAAATGCGTGCACCTGGTATGACATTGATGAAAATGCCAATGTTCACTTGGTCAATTTTAATTACAAACGTTATTATCGTATTTGCATTCCCAGTGTTAACTGTAGCACTTGCATTAATGATGCTTGACCGTCAATTTGGTACACAGTTCTTTGCCATGCAAAATGGTGGTATGGACATGCTTTGGGCCAACCTATTCTGGGTTTGGGGACATCCTGAAGTGTACATCGTTATCTTGCCAGCTTTCGGTATTTTCTCAGAAATCATTGCAACCTTTGCACGTAAAAACTTATACGGTTACAAATCAATGGTTATGAGTATGGTTGTTATTTCATTGTTATCATTCCTAGTTTGGGCCCACCACTTCTATACAATGGGTCACGGTGTCATGGTAAACAGTGTATTCTCTATTACAACAATGGCAATCGCAGTTCCTACTGGGGTTAAAATCTTTAACTGGCTGCTGACAATGAGGCACGGGAAGATTCAATTCACAACTCCAATGCTTTATGCACTTGGCTTTATTCCGATCTTCACAATTGGTGGGGTTACAGGGGTTATGCTAGCAATGGCAAGTGCCGACTATCAATATCATAATACGATGTTCTTAGTTGCCCACTTCCACTATGTATTAATTCCAGGAACAGTATTTGGTGTACTTGCTGGTTACCACTACTGGTGGCCAAAAATGTTCGGTTTCCGTTTAAATGAAAAATTAGGGAAAGCTGCTTTCTGGTTTATTGCAGTATGTTTCAACGTAACATTCTTCCCATTATTCATTTTAGGTTTAGATGGTTATGCTCGTCGTATGTATACTTACTCTGAATCAACTGGCTACGGTCCATTGAACATGCTATCGTTCATCGGTGGACTTGGTCTTGCTGTAGGCTTTGCGTTAATCGTGTACAATATCTACTACAGCTGGAAGCATATGCCTCGCAATGAAAAAGCAGATGTTTGGGATGGTCGTACATTAGAATGGGCTACTCATTCTCCAGTTCCAGAGTACAACTTTGCAGTAGTACCAACTGTAACTCGTTTAGATGAGTTCTGGTTTGCGAAAAAAGAAGGTCGTGATATTACGGCTGGTAAAATTGATAAAATTCATATGCCGAACAACACTGGCACTCCATTCTGGATGAGCGGATTCTTCTTCCTTGCAGCATTCTTTGCTGTATTTAACCTATGGATTCCAGCCATCATTAGTATGATTGGTGTATTTGGCTTTATGATTCATCGTTCATTTGAAAAAGATCATGGTCGTTACATTTCAGTTGAGGAAGTTATGGCTACTGAGAAAAGCTTGAGAGGTGATAAATAATATGAAAATCGATTCTTCACTTCCATTAGAATATAGTACAGAGGAAAATCGCCTGAAAATTTTTGGTTTCTGGATTTTCCTTGGCGCCGAAATCGTGTTATTCGCTACACTTTTCACTGTATATTTCACACTTCATACACGCACAGGTAGCGGTCCAAATGGCGCTGAAATTTTTGAATTAACACCAGTATTATGGGAAACATTCTTATTATTAACAAGTAGTTTCACAATTGGTCTTGGTGTTCATGCAATGCGTATTGGTAATAAAAAAGCAATGATGACATTTTTCATCATTACACTGTTATTAGGTCTTGGCTTCTTAGGTATTGAGATTGATGAGTTTGTGACATATGTTCATGAAGGTGCAACAATCCAAACAAGCGCATTCTTATCATCATTAATGACTTTACTTGGTACACATGGTGCCCACGTAACATTCGGTTTCTTCTGGGGTGTTGCCATTTTAATCCAAGTAGCAAAACGGGGCTTAAACCCACAAACGGCTAACAAAGCGTTTATCTTCTCACTGTACTGGCACTTCCTAGACGTTGTTTGGATTTTCATCTTCAGCTTCGTCTACTTGAAAGGACTGATTAGCTGATGAAGGAATTATTCCCAAAACAACATGTGATGGGCTTCGGCTTCTCACTATTACTAACAATTGTAGCTTTAGCAGTTGTTAAATTCGATATGTCACTTAATATGGCATTTGGCATTTTACTAGTAACTGCTCTTGCACAAGCGACTGTACAATTAGTATTATTCATGCACATTGGTGAATCCGAAGATAAGAAAACTTTATATACAACGATTTTATATTCTGTATTCGTAGGTGTTGTCACAATCATTGGTACATTATTTGCCATGATCTGGGGCTATAACTGATAAAAAAAGTCGAGAAAATGATATCATTTTCTCGGCTTTTTCTTTAATATCCATTGATTGAAGAAAATCTAAGTCTAACAATCGCCTTTTCTCTTCATTTAAAACTAACAATAGTTGAATTTTGTCCGACATTAAAAGAAATGACGAAGGGAGGGATGATATAAAATGATTTCAGGTATCAGTTTTCAGACAAACACCGTAAGCCTTACAAAACAAACTTCATCGTCTAAAGGAAGCCTCAAAAATTCTTTTGACTTTGCTTCTTATTTAACTAGTACATCATTAAATAATGCAAATCTATTTGCTCTATCACCTGAGAATACATATGAACAAAGTAAGTTGTATCATAAACCTTTTAAAACACCAACAATCGGAGATTATTTACAAAATAATTTTCAAGCACATCAATTAAAAATAATATCTGCTGCTAAGGAGAGGCTCCAAGCTGAAGTGACAGCCTATGAGTCTACCGTTAAGGATAGCTCTATCACGACTCAGCAAAAGCTTACAACTATGAAAAGAAATAGTGCCATTTTAAGTGATTACTTAAAACAAAGCCAATTAAAGCAGACTATAATTTCTAGCAATGATTTTCGCTTTTAACTTCACAGTGTTACCTGCGTACCTATTTATGATAGATTACACTATTAAAAACGAATCTATTCTCGCGTATGTTTTTAGTGATTATTTGTACCTCCTGGAGCTAATACAGATAATTATTACCATGTGATTAAGCAAAAGATATTGCTATAATTTACTGAGAGGGAGTGTGAATTATGGCTATAGAATTTCAAGCAATTTCTACAACATTGGACATCGCTTATTTCGATGGTGTTACTTATTCAATACCGAAGCAATGTCCACATTGCTATGTCTGGATGATTCCATCGACTATTGATGCAAAAAAGCTATCTTATGATTTACATTATGATATGAATTTTCTTTCACATTCGTGTGTAGGTTGCAAGAAAAGCTTTGTTACTACACATTTCCGTAAAACTTCAAATAACAGCATTACTTTTCATTCTGTATATCCAGAGATGACAAATAAAGCGGTGCCAATGATTATCGCTGAATTTTCTCCGCAATTTGCTAATATTTATAGACAAGCTGCATTGGCAGAAAATTTGGATCAAATTGAACTAGCAACGACTGGCTATCGAATGGCACTAGAAATTCTAGTTAAGGATTATTTACTTGCCGAATTTCCAGAGCTAGAAGAACAAATAAAACAATCCTCCTTGCATCAATGTCTGACAGAATATTTTCAGGATATATCTAATTCTGTCGCTGCCCATGTAGTAAAATCCTTGAGTAATGACTATGTCCATTATGTAAAAAAGCATACTCACGCGGGTTTTGAGGAACTTAAGTTTTATTTTGAGATCTTTGTGAATGATATTGAAACGAAATTAAAATTAAAAAAACCAATTATACATAAAGCAAATATACTCAGCAGCATGTTATAGCATAAAAAGGTGCCTAATTTTTAAGCACCTTTTTTTCAATGTAGGAACATTTACTTAATCTGCAATATTCTCTCCATCTTTATATCTTCCAATAATTCAATTATCTAATGGAATTCGATAGAGCTTATCATCATTCGTCAATGGATTTCCGCGCCCATCCGTATTATTGCTAATGAAATAAAGAAATTGATCGTCTACATAAAGATCTCGAATACGGCCAAGACCTGAAACTAGCTCTCTCTTTTCGAGAGTTTCCATAGTAAATTCCAATATTGCCATTCCTCTTAATGCTGCCACATACAATTTTTCTTCATTATTATCCATTCCTGAAGGAGCCCAAGTTGTATTAAGACCAGATGTAACGATTGGAGCAACCATCCCTTTTCGTTCCTCACTGCCTTCTATAATTGGCCAACCATAATTTTGTCCTTTTTGTATAATGTTGAGCTCATCATTAGCTGAGTTTCCATGCTCACTCGCATACATCTTGCCATCTGATGTCCATGTCAAGCCTTGAGGATTGCGATGACCGAAGCTATAAATATAGGAATTAGGAAAAGGATTATCATCTGGAATAGATCCGTCTAAATGTAAGCGCAGAATTTTGCCTTCAAGTGTAGCTAAGTTCTGTGCTAGCATAGGCTCCGTTGCATCACCAACTGTTGCATAAAGCTTGCCATCTGGACCAATTTTTAATCTACCTCCATGATGATACGTACCACTATTTATACGATCAACTAACAAAATCTCTTCCTTCCATTTGTTATCCTGTAGTGTTAACGTGATAATCCGATTAAACTGTTTAGAATTCTCAACATACGTATAATAGGCATATGCCCTTTTCGATTCAGGAAAATCTGGAGCAAGAACAAATCCTAATAACCCAGCCTCTGAAGCAGTAGAAAGCTCTTTACTAAGTTCTACATGTTGTCTTTCTACCTTACCAGCTTCAACTTTTACAATATTCCCTGGCCTCTCAGATAAATAAAAAACATCACCACTTTTTTGAATAGACCAAGGTGTCTGTAAATTGTCAGCAATAATGTCAAGATTTGAAGTTGTTAAGGCTTTAGCATTTTCAGGTTTTTCATCTTGCTGCTTCGTTTTAATGCACCCTCCAAGAACAAGCAGCAATAGTAGTAACAATAATAAATTCGCTTGTTTCATATCGTTCACCCCTTCATATTTTATTACTGGCAGTAGCTTTCAAAATAAAAAGACGTCATTTAGACGTCTCATGTTGTTGAAATACTATTATGTCAATGACATCAAGGTGACAAATTAAAAAGTATAGCCCTTTTTCAAAACGAGG